>NZ_NKHR01000003.1:321830-346337 GCF_014467285.1 Xenorhabdus sp. PB62.4
TTGATATCAGAACGCGGGTCATCGATCTTACTGATAAAGTTAAAAATACTCATTATTACGATCGCTATTTTTATGGAATAGCGTGATCTTATCGTTTTAATGAGAGAAAGAGCTATAAGAAGTTATATTCTGGTCTTTATTTAACCTAAATAACCTTACTAAATATATGAGATCTCACCCTGGGTAGCCATATGAAAACTCGGCTACCCAAATATGTTCATACTGCTGGTGGTAATCCTTTTGCCTTTGCATGATTTAATATCGTCAATTTGTTTATTTTCAACCAGAATATTTGGGAACTTGGCAGATTATTTCTATTTTTCATTCACTGTGTGGGTGAAAAATTGTTAGTGAACAAAAATGATGAACATCCTTGTAAAATCTGGAGCGGGCTGAGAACAAACGAAAATATCAGATAGCGTATCCGTTAATATGGCTCCATAAAGTATTCACCATTAAGATAACGTGACAAAGCACATGTTATCGAAACGCACAATAATAGCCTATTTTGATAACAGGCTAAAATAAGAAAAGCACTTTCAAATATACGTATATTTGAAAGTAATTATTATAATTTTAATTGTTACATTTTTTATTTCAGAAAATGAGGATGAATTACGATAAAAATAATAAGGCGGAAAATTATTTATTGGGCAAGAGAAAACTGAATTTCTCTTTATCAACATATTATGATCAAGGAATAATTTCCTCAATCATAATATCAGCCACTATTTATTCTACTTAACGATCTATTTCATCATTTTTCGATAATAACTTCTTCATTCAACACCAGCGATAACAATGCCTGACGGGCAAAAATACCATTACCCGCTTGCTGGAAGTAGTAAGCATATGGCGTTTTATCGACATCTACCGTGATTTCATCAATACGTGGCAGCGGATGCAGTACTTTCAGGTTTTCTTTTACATTCACTAAATCCGCAGCACGCAGGACAAACTGAGCCTTGATATTGGCATATTCTGAAGGATCAAGGCGTTCTTTTTGGACGCGGGTCATATACAGAATATCCAGTTCAGGCAGGACATCTTCAAAGTTACTGTGGAGGCTGTAACTTACTTGCTTCTCTTCCAGCATATGCAGGATATAGCCTGGCATCGCAAGGGCATCTGGGGCGATGAAGCAGAAATGGTTGCCATTAAATTTTGCCAGAGCTTGTGTCAGCGAGTGAACGGTACGGCCATATTTCAAATCACCCACCATGGCGATTTTGAGATTTTCCAATTTGTTCTGAGTCTCTTGAATGGTGAACAGGTCGAGCAACGTCTGGGTTGGATGCTGGTTGGCACCATCGCCAGCGTTAATGACAGGAATATGACCGGAAAACTCAGAAGCCAATCGTGCCGCACCTTCCTGTGGATGGCGCATGACGATCGCGTCGGCATATTGGCTGATGATAGAAATAGTGTCAGCCAGCGTTTCTCCCTTTTTGCCCAATGAGGTATTGCTGCTGTCAGCAAAGCCCACCACGGAAGCACCGAGTCGCTGGATGGCGGTTTCAAAAGAGAGACGAGTGCGCGTTGAAGCTTCAAAGAAGCAGCTTGCGATCACCTTGTGTTTCAGTAACTCAGTCTGCGGATTGGCTTTCAATGCAGCCGCCGTTTGCAATACCAGTTCCAGATCTGTGCGGCTCAGATCATTAATTGAAATGATATGCTTGCGATATAACGGGTTAGCCATGTTTACGTTCCTCTTTTATGACTTTTAGCCTTGGACTGGGCAGGCAAAAAAAAGCCCCTCAATTGAGGGGCTTTTTAAATGTTCGGTTGAGCAATGGGAAAAACAAAACGCCTACGCTGCCAGCAGACAGTTTTGCGTTAGTTTGATGTTTTGTAACGGCTTTTACAGCGTAATCTTTCATGTTTTCTCCCAACAAATCGTCGCGCATTATACTCACGATAGCTTTCACCGCAAGGTTTGTTGGAAGAAATTTTTGTTTTCACTACTTGCTAAACTTAATGACCAGAATAATGATGTGATTATTCGCTTCTATCACCCAAACTTACTGCCATTCTGTTAAAAGCATTCATAAGAGAAATTGCGGCAGTCAGGTCAACAATCTCTTTTTCCGTAAAAACGGCATCAAGGCGTTCTTTAATTTGATCCAGCGTGCTTTGCCTGATATTTGTTGTCAGGGCTTCACACCATTCCAGAGCCAGTTTTTCTTTTGGGCTGTAGATACTGGAATTGAACCAAGCAGGTAGTTTATCCAGTTTTACTTGTTCTATGCCATGATCCTTACGGATGGCTTCAGCATGAAGATGGCAACAATAAGCACAACCGTTAATTTGAGATACCCGTGTTTCTACCAACAGAATCAGTTTTTGATCCAGTTCAGAGGCATGGACCTCTGCATAGCTTTTATAGAGTGGACTAATAATGCTAGGTGAAATTTTTGCGTAATCCATTTTTATCTCTGAAATTATTTTTGTTGAAAGGAGCTTAGCGATAAAAAGATAACAGGAAATTATTTCACTGCAAACACCGCAAAATCTTCGGCCAGATCGGTATTAGGAAATATTTCCCGACATTCCGCCAATAACCGGGGGCACTCCTCGATACCATAACGTCCGCTGATATGTGTGGCGATGAAGTGTTTTACTTTGGCATCTCGTGCCAGTGCTGCGGCTTGTTTGGTGGTGGAATGCCCACGCTCATTGGCTTTTGTGGCGAACGCATCTTCCAGTGTGATTTCATGCACCATTACATCAACATTGGCGGCCAGTTTCAGGGCTTCCGGCGTGGGTTCGGTATCCCCGAAAATGGCCAGTGATTTGCCACGAATCGGTGTGCCTAAATAATCTTTGCCACAAATTGTGCGCCCATCTTCCAGTGTTACCATACCTCCTTGTTTTAGCGTTTGCATCCACGGGCCACGGGGAATGCCATCCTGATTCAGTTTTTCGGCATCAAGTGCGCCGGGTTTATCGTGTTCCTCAATCCGGTAACCATAACATTCCACGCGGTGGTTCAGGGCATAAGCGGTAACTTTGAGTTCGCCATCATCAAACAGTTGTCCAGATTGAACTTCGATAATTTCCAGTGGGTAAGTCAGGAAAGAACTGCTCATCTGCAATGCAGTTTCCACAAACTGACGTATGCCTGTTGGCCCATATAAAGTGAGGGGATCAGTGGAACCGCCCATCGAACGGCTGCACAGTAATCCAGGTAAACCGAAGATATGATCACCATGCAGATGAGTGATAAAGATTTTCTCCAGTTTAGATATCTTAATGGGGGAATGAAGGATCTGGTGTTGCGTTCCCTCACCACAATCAAACATCCATAGCGCGTTGCGGATGCCCTGTAAATCCAGTATCAGGCTGGTGACATTGCGCTCTTTGGTGGGAATGCCGGCGCTAGTACCTAAGAATTTCAGTTCCATATTATTGTTCCCCTAATGATGTTGAATACTTTTAATATTGAAGACTGTCCCAATCCAGACCGAATCGGGCAAGATATTTGCGTAATCTATCGGCATCATTGGGTTGTTTTTTATGTTGGCGGGAAACGGCGAATAGTTTGCGGCCCGCTTCCGATAAGCTGTTGGATTCATGGCAGACTTTAATCACCGTTTCCAACTGTTGGCGGTCAAACAGATCAATTTCTGGCAGATGATTCGGTAGCAGGGAGGATTGTTCTTCTCCACGCCAATTCTGTTTGAGCCGTGTGATTTCTTCTTCAACCAAATAGTGGTTGATACGCCCATTTTCGGCAAATGTAGCCATCCGAGCGACGGAAGCACTGAGTTCACGAAAATTTCCCCGCCATTGCGCCTGTTCAGAACAGGCAAAACGCAGGTAAATTTGCCGCGCTTCTTTATCAAAGCGAACTTGTGTTTGTTGCATTTGTGCATAACGGGCAAGTTCATAATCGATGTTGGGCTCAATATCTTCTCGGCGTTGAGCCAAACCGGGCAGTTGATAAGTCCACATATTGATACGGGCGTATAAATCTTCGCGGAATTTTCCCTGAGCCACCCAATCACGCAGGTCGCGGTGTGTGCCGGCAATTAACTGAAAATCACTGTAGACTTCCTTATCCGAACCATAAGGCAGGAAGCTTTTTTCTTCGATGGCTTTCAGTAGCATCGCTTGTTCATCCAACCCCAATTCTGCCACTTCGTCAAGAAACAGAATGCCGCCATTGGCTTCACGCAGCAGCCCGGTGCGTGGTTGAATCGCGCCTGTAAATGCACCTTTGACGTGACCAAATAATGTAGACATCGCGTTATCGCCGCGTAAGGTCGCACAGTTAACTTCCACAAATCGCCCGTTGATTAAATGGCGTGATTGCCGTAACTGATAAATCCGGCGTGCGAGAAAGGATTTACCTGCCCCCGTTGGCCCGGTCAGCAAAATGGGGGCAGTGGAGCGCAAGGCTACACGTTCAACTTGGTCGATCAGGCGGTTGAAATTGGCGTTGCGCGTAGCGATGCCTGATTTCAAGAATGCGACCTGTTCCTGTTGCTCACGGAGAAAACGGCTGGTCAGCGTGGTATAGCGACTGAGATCTAAATCGATAATCGTATAAACGCCTTCGGGATGGCTCTCGCGATCGTCATTTTTTGGGGAAGTCTGGAGTAACTGGGCAGGCAGATAACGGGCTTCAGTCAGCAGGAACCAGCAAATCTGGGCAACGTGAGTGTCGGTTGTGATATGAACCAGATACTCTTCGTTTTCAATATCGAAAGGGTAACGAACGGAGAAATCGAGCAAGGCGGTATAAACTTCTTCAAAATCCCATGGATCTTCGATTTGAATTTCGTTCAATACCACTTTTGTCTGCGGTGAAGCGTGCTCAACATCCTCTTTAACCCTTTCTGCCAATACATAATCATGGGATTGGTAGAGCAATTCCAGTTTATCAATCGGTAACTCTGGTTGTTGGCACATCCCGATGGTAGGACGCCATTTTGTCCAGCGATTGGCTTTCTTGCCCCGCCTGTCTAATTTTGTACCCAAAATGCCAATGGCAACTCTGCGTTTCATTGTTTTCTCTTTTTGATTATCTGAATTTATAAACAACGATATAAAAAGATAAGAAATTTAAACTGTAAAAACAATCATCAAGAATGAGTAAAAATAAAAACAATTATTTTTCAAATAGATAAAAAATATTTCTGTCTTTTTTCAATGTTGGCACGCAATTGGCAATAACCAGAGAGTCAACACACTGAAATAGCATGGATTCAAAATCCAGCCGGTACATGGGTGATGGCATAACGTCATTACGCCGCATGTATTCCGTCAGTGGAAAGGCAACTGATGAACAACATTAGGGTTATGTGGGTTCGAATCCCAAGTTCGTAACATTAAATAAGGTCTTTTACTTTCCCAGTAAAACACACTGTAAAACAAAGCAATAAAAACGTGGCTGCCTGTTGAGGGCCACCATTTTGAAGACTCGGCAGATGCTGCTGGGTTAAGGGCAGGATACTGAGCTACCGCAGGTGAAGTACTGATGTATTCCCCCCTTGGCTTCGCCCTGATGCCCGGTTTTCAGAATGAATGGAATAGCAAAAGGAAAATAACAATGATGAAAAAAATAAAAATATTGCAGGGACAAATTGGTTTATTGGCAAAAGAGGGTGAATACCAAAAGGTTTTGACCGCGGGCGAGTACCGTTTCTATGACTGGTTTAACAAACTGGAATTAAAGGTTTTTTCACTGAATGGCGATGAAATCGAGACAAAATTGGCAGAACACTTACGCCAGTACCATGTTGATTGGGTTGATCAGCACTGCGACGATATTCAGTTTGCAGAAGATGAAATAGGGCTGCTGTATGAACATGATTTATTAACGGAAATCATACCACCAGCCACTCGTCGTTTGTATTGGAAAAATGGTAGACAGCGCCGAATTGAAATCCGTAAGGCCACAGAACAGGGGATATCCCCCGAGTTATTGGCCTTATTACAGCCTTCAAAAGTACGTAAACGCAGCATCAAAGGATTAGATGGTACGTTGCTCGTCCAGATTCCCGCGTGGCATATCGGCGTTTTGATCATTGACGGTATGGTGCAACAGTTATTGCAGCCCGGTTTGCAAGGTTATTGGCGTTTTGGACACCATGTCGAGGTTGAAATCATTGATACCCGTTCACAGGCGCTGGTTGAAGAAGATTTGGCTGAGCATTTGCGTCATCACCATAGCGATTGGGTCGAGCAATATTGTGATGACATCCAGATTGCGGACGATGAAATGGGGTTGCTGTATGAGCATGATGTTTTAGTGGAAATTTTATCTCCCGCAACGCGCTGCTTATATTGGAAAAATGGTAACTCACGTCGCGTTGAGGTACATAAATCTTCAGAACTAGAGGTTTCGTCTGAATTGGTTTCTGTGTTGGCTTCTTCTGCATCGCGTCAGCATCGTGTGAAAGGATGGGACAATGTTTTGATCGCCCAGATTCCGGCTTGGCATGTTGGGATCTTAAAAGTGGATGGTGTAGCGCAGGCGCTATTGCCGCCGGGTTTAAAAGGATACTGGCGGGTTGGATACGACGTCACGGTTGAGACAGTTGATATCCGTTTGCAAGCACTGGAAGTGAGCGGGCAAGAAATTTTAACGCGCGACAAAGTCAATTTGCGCATCAATTTATCGGCCAACTGGCGTTATCACGATGTATTGCTGGCTTACGAGAAACTAAGCGAGCCTGTGGCGTACCTGTATCGTGAGCTGCAATTCACCTTGAGGGAAATTGTGGGAACACGCTCTCTGGATGAGCTGTTGGAAAACAAGCAAGTCATTGATGAACTGGTAAACAAACAAATCCAGCAGGTGACACACAATTTTGGGCTGGAAGTGGCCTCTTTGGGAGTTAAGGACATTATTTTGCCCGGCGATATGAAAGCTATTTTGTCGCAGGTTGTTGAGGCAGAAAAATCTGCACAGGCTAACGTGATCCGTCGTCGGGAGGAAACGGCGGCGACGCGTTCACTATTAAATACCGCAAAAGTGATGGAAAACAACCCGATCGCTTTGCGTTTAAAAGAGTTAGAAACACTGGAAAGTATCGCGGAACGAATTAATCAAATTTCGGTATATGGCGGTTTAGATCAGGTTCTAAACGGATTGGTACAAATTAAAGGAGAACAAAAATGACAACAATTGAAGTGGAAACCAACGATTATAACTTATTGACGCAAGAGAATGGCTCGCCAGTGAAAATGTGGACGAACGGCGTGCCGGTTGATCCCAAGGCCATTATCCAGTTGCAGAATACGGCCAGGATGCCTTTCGTTTTCAGGCACCTTGCGGTAATGCCGGATGTCCATGTCGGTAAAGGCTCTACGATTGGTAGTGTGATCCCGACACGTGGTGCGATTATTCCGGCTGCGGTTGGGGTGGATATCGGTTGTGGAATGATTGCGGTGCGTACTTCGTTAGTGGCCTCTGATTTACCGGATAGCCTGTTGAATATCCGCCATGCCATTGAAGCCGCTGTACCGCATGGGCGTACCGTAAGCCGCGGAAATCGCGATAAAGGTTCCTGGAATAAAACGCCGGAGATTGTGGATCAGCATTGGGGGACGTTGGTGGATGGATTTAAGTGTATTACCGACAAATACCCCAAGTTGTTGAATACCAATAACCATCATCATTTAGGAACATTGGGAACCGGGAACCATTTTATCGAATTATGCCTTGATGAAGCGGATCGCGTTTGGGTGATGCTACATAGCGGTTCCCGTGGTGTTGGTAACGCTATCGGTAACTTATTTATCACGCTGGCGCAGAAAGATATGCAGCAGCATATCGCTAACCTGCCTGATCGTGATTTGGCGTATTTCGAGGAAGGAAGCCGCTATTTTGACGATTATATGGAAGCGGTAGGTTGGGCGCAGGATTATGCTCGCCAGAACCGGGAAGTGATGATGCACCGCGTGCTTGAAGCATTGTCCCGCGAAATCCCGAAACCTTTTACAACACAGCAGGAAGCGGTGAATTGCCATCATAACTATGTGCAGCGTGAACAGCATTACGGTGAAGAGGTTTTGGTAACCCGTAAAGGGGCGGTATCTGCCCGTAAAGGTCAAATGGGGATTATTCCGGGTTCAATGGGCGCGAAAAGTTATATCGTCCGCGGCCTTGGAAACGAAGAGAGTTTCTGCTCATGTAGTCACGGCGCAGGCCGGGTAATGAGCCGTACCGAGGCGAAAAAACGTTTTACCGTAAGCGATCAACGGCGTGCAACGGCACATGTGGAATGCCGTAAAGATAGCGATGTGATCGATGAAATTCCAATGGCGTACAAGGATATTGACGCGGTAATGGAAGCTCAATCATCGTTGGTGGAAATCGTGCATACCCTGCGTCAGGTGGTATGCGTAAAAGGATAAGTATCAAGAAGTAGGAAAAATGGAAGAAATGGAAAGGGAAATAAAAACAAGAATGGTTAGTCCTGCCATGCGTTCGCGCATCAGACAGGAACTGACTGGAATAGAAAAAAATTATGGCGTGCGGATATTATACGCTTGTGAATCAGGCAGTCGCGGGTGGGGTTTTGCCTCACCTGATAGTGATTATGATGTGCGATTTATTTACGTTCATCCGGTAGATTGGTATCTCAAAGTGGAAGCGGGCAGGGATGTCATAGAATTGCCGATCAGTGACGAATTGGATATTAGTGGTTGGGAATTGCGCAAGGCTTTGAAATTGTTGAAACAAGCGAACCCCACTTTGATGGAATGGCTGGATTCTCCTCTTATTTACCAAGCCGATCCAGCGGCTACTAATGGGTTGAAAACAATGGTGCCGCATTTCTTTTCGGATATTAAAGCCCGTTATCACTATCTTTCGATGGCGAAGAAAAACTTTCGGGGTTATCTGCAAGGTGAAGAAGTTCGGTTAAAGAAATACTTTTACGTATTGCGTTCCTTACTTGCCGTCCGTTGGATTGAAATGGGCAAGGGCATGCCACCGATAGATTTTGCAACGCTGGTGGCGGGAACGGTGGATGATCTGCAATTAAAAATGGAAATTGATGATCTGTTGCGGATTAAACGGGCAGCAAATGAGGCAGAATATGGCCCGCGTAAACCGAGAATTCACGCTTTTATTGAATCGGAATTGGATGAAACTTTGATGCGCTGTGAGCTTAAAGATAAGCGTGAACACGGCTATGCACTGCTGGATGATTATTTAAGGCGTTGGGTGATGAAACGTTAGCTTTATCATCATCAAACATTCATCATCGAATATAGGGAATTCAGACTAACAGGTAAAAAAACGTGGATCGAGTCGATACTAAGATCAGTAAGTTTTTAAGTTACGTGTTGCGCCATCAACCGGAATCCATTGGTTTAATATTGGATAGTGAAGGATGGGTGGATATCGGCACACTGATAAAATGTGCCGCTAAGCACGGTAAGCGATTGAACTATACGCTTATTGAGCAAGTTGTTGCTACTAATGATAAAAAACGGTTTGCCATTTCAGAAGATCAAAAGCGCATCAGAGCAGTATAGGGGCATTCGACTAAGCTGGTGGATATTGGCTATCAAGAAAAAGTCCCGCCAGTGATTTTGTATCACGGTACTGCCACCCGTTTTTTGGATTCGATTTTTAAACAAGGTTTAGTGGCGGGAACACGCCATTACGTGCATTTATCGGCAGATCAATCCACAGCGACCAAAGTAGGGCAGCGCCATGGCAAAGTAGTTATCTTGAAAATTGAAGCCCAGTTGATGTATGAACACGGTTTCAGGTTTCATCAGGCGGATAATGGTGTTTGGTTGACAAAATCCGTGCCTGTTGAATATATGCGTATTATTTAGCATCTTAAGTAAGCTAATTTTTTTACCCTGCTTTTACTTCGGAGATAAACATGGCAGTTATGGATTCCCTGCTTGCATTTACTGTTGCGGCGACATTACTCACATTGACGCCGGGTCTGGATACAGCACTTGTTTTGAGAACCGCAACAGCGGAAGGCAGTAAAAAAGCCTTCCAAGCGGCACTTGGCATTAATGCGGGCTGCTTTATTTGGGGAGCAATGGTGGCATTTGGTCTTGGCACATTGATTGCTGTATCAGAGTTGGCATTTAACATATTGAAATGGTGTGGTGCGCTGTATTTATGCTGGTTGGGAATTCAAATGATTTGGTATCCCAAAAAGGATCTTGCGGAAGAGGTTTCTTCTTCGGTTAAAGGCCATAATTGGTTTATCAGAGGGATGTTGGGTAATGTCCTCAACCCGAAAATGGGCGTATTTTATGTTTCATTCCTGCCCCAATTTATCCCCCAAGGGCATTCAGCTATTTTATGGACTTTCAGTTTGGTCACGATCCATGTATTGCTTGGTACATTGTGGTCACTGTCATTGATTTACGCCACACGTCCTCTTTCCCATTTATTACGTCGTGAAAATGTGATTAAGTGGATGAATCGTGCAACAGGTGGGTTATTTTTGTTTTTTGCGTTTAAATTGGTGTTGAGTAGTCGGCGATATTGATTGTTACAAATTATGTATTTTTTCATTATTCTCTTTGGGTAAGATAAATATCTGCCCAACAGATTTTAGGTTGAAATCAACAAATATGCTATAATAGATATAGAAAACAATCGGTGTGCTTTTCTTTTTTATTGCAGTGAAAATATCTGCATTAATAAATATATTTCCATTATGTTTTTTTATGATAAAAATAAAACATAGTGTTTTAATGATATTAAATAAATATAGTGCATTGTGGGTTATTTCAAATGTTTAATATTTATTATGATATTTATTTTTTAAGAATATGATAATGCCTGAGCGTGAATGAACATTTCATGTAGGGTTTGACGAGCATGCACATGGCATAAAAAGGGAGGTGGTCAAATGACTGTTTCTTTATTTTCTTTTGAAGCCTATTTTGTTGATGGGAATACCAAAACGACAGATAAGCTTTATGCCAATGGAAATCATCAAGTTAGGGTAGCCATTTGTATTATAAAACAAGTGAATGGCATCAATACGCCTTTAACTGATGAAGAGAAAGAGAGTGTGACAATGACGGCCCGCAGTACGGATCCGAATGTGCCTCTCTATCCAGATTGGTCATGTGACAAAATCAAGAATGAATACGATGAAGGGCTTTTGGAAGATAAGAAAAGTATAGGTAGCACAGTAAATTCAATTATGTCAGAGGGTGAAGATAGAAAAGAAACTATTTATCGTTATTTGCGGACGAAGACCGAAAATTATAAGAGTATGGAATTTATGGTTGTGGTAACTATAAATGGAAATAAATACACAACCAATATGCAGAAGTATTTAAATATTCTGACAGTCACGCCACATAAACCGTATAGGATCTATAGATCTGAGCTTCGATTAGAATCTAATCTCATTGCAAATCATGAATTTGAAGAAGGGTATTACGTAAAGGTTTTTATACTTTGTTGGATATTACCCTACTCATTAACAATAAAGAAGCAGGAACTCATAGGACATCAAGATACATGGTTGGGAATAACCGTCTATAAAAGGACATTCGATAACCAAATACAAGCCGGTACTGTGTTAGAGATGGATATAGTTAAGGAAGATTGCAGAATTGAAGATACGATGGCAGCAGCAGGTTTACCGTATGGTGATTGGCCTATACCAATCATAAATGGTAACCAGTTTATCAGGGCTACTGTTGGATGTTGTGATAAATTTCATTATAAACGTGACGAAGATAATCTAGGTGGCCGTATCAATATAATTGATAATTTCGGGTGTCTTGCTAAATTTTTTGTGATGAGGAATATTGACAGCATGTTTTTACATCTTGAAGATGCTGATTAATACCTGCCTTTATATCTGATTCACTTGAATCCTGCATTATCAAGTGAATTGGTAGATGGATTTTTTGATAACGCAGGGCATCAACGGTATTTAATGCCGGGATAAAAACTGAGTTGGACGATGCGAGGGGAATTGCAAGCTACAAGACCATCCGATATTCAGGCAAAGAGCGGGGTGCAACAGGGTTATATTATTATGGCTACCGTTTTTATCAGCTTGCGTCATCGTTATAATAAATTGTTATAAGAAACGAGAAAGCGGTGCTCAATCACACCGCATAAGCCCCAATTACCCATTCAGCTCTTCCACCAACGTTGCCACCATCACCGCCTTAATGGTATGCATCCGGTTTTCAGCCTGATCAAACACAATACTGTGTTTTGATTCAAAGACTTCATTTGTCACTTCCAAACCATCATATAAACCAAATTCTTGTGCCAGTTGTTTACCAAGCGTTGTTTCTTCATCATGAAAGGCCGGAAGGCAATGCAGGAATTTTACTTCTGGGTTCCCCGTCATTTTTACAACGTCCATATTGACCTGATAAGGTTTCAATAATGCAATGCGCTCCTGCCAGACTGACTTTGGCTCACCCATTGAGACCCAAACATCGGTATACAGAAAATCAGCTTCTTTTACACCTTGTGTAATATCTTCTGTTAGAGTGATCTGACCACCAGTTTTCTCTGCGTGTTTTTGGCATGCTGCAACCAAATTGGTATCAGGCCAGCAGGCTTTAGGTGCAACTAAGCGGAGATCCATCCCCGTCAATGCCGCAGCTTCCAGCATGGTGTTACCCATGTTATTGCGGGCATCGCCCAAATAAGCAAATTTGATTTCAGATAGCGGTTTTTGGCTGTGCTCCTGCATGGTCATTAAATCCGCCAGAAGTTGAGTCGGGTGGAATTCATCCGTCAGGCCATTCCAAACCGGAACGCCTGCGTATTGCGCTAACGTTTCGACAATGTGCTGACCGTAACCGCGGTATTGGATGCCGTCATACAGGCGCCCAAGCACTCGTGCGGTGTCCTTGATGGATTCTTTGTGCCCGATCTGGCTGCCATTTGAGCCTAAATAGGTAACATTGGCACCTTGATCATAGGCTGCGACTTCAAATGCACAGCGTGTACGGGTGGAATCTTTTTCAAAAATAAGAGCAATGTTTTTTCCCTTGAGTAAAGGCGATTCCACCCCTGATTTTTTATTCGTTTTTAATTCATGAGCTAATGTTAAAAGAGTATTAACTTCTGTAGGGGTAATATCAAGAATTCTTAGGAACGAGCGTTGAAAAAATGGGTTCATTATGCATTGTCTCCATCAGTGCAATATTGAATTTATATTCACTATATCTCGATAAAAAATCCGATTGCAAGTTTCGTTTTTGGTGCTTGCGAGAGTGGCAGTATTAAGACTGATTATGGATCAGTCGATTGCGGTTTGTACTTCTCTCGGAACAAAATTGGATAGATATATCCTTTGTAAAGAAAAGATGGGAGAATGCAAAATATGACAGCCAACTGACGGAGGGGATTGGCATGGCAGACCCACATGCTTTAGAAGAACAGCGTGAAGAGACTCGTTTGATCATCGAAGAATTATTGGAAGATGGCAGTGATCCTGAAGCGCTTTATATTATTGAACACCACTTTTCGGCAGAAAACTTCGATCAACTGGAGAAGGCTGCTCTGGAAGCATTTAAGCTAGGTTATGAAGTTACCGATGCAGAAGAGCTGGAAACAGAAGATCGTGTTATTTTGATGTGTTGCGATGTGATCAGCGAAAGTCGTCTGGAAGCCGAACTGATCGACGCACAGGTTGAGCAACTGATGGATCTGGCTGAAAAAATAGGTGTAAATTACGACGGTTGGGGAACGTACTTTGAAGATCCCAACGCGCCGGATGATGAAGATGACGAAGGTGATCTCTTTCCCCCAGAGGAAGATGAACCCAGACTGCATTAAGATTTTTTGAAGATAGCGTGACCGCCGAATGCCCCACTTACTTAGTGGGGCTGATTTCTTGGGGGAGATAATCGTTATAGTGCCTTGAGCATCCTGACTTCACAGTCGCTGTGGCCTGTATTGCCAAGTGGCTCATCAAGATAGCTGAAACCCAGTTTTTCATATAAGGCAATGGCTGCTTTCAAATTCTCCGTCGTTTCCAGATAACAGCGTTTAAAACCTTGCTCTGTACCAAATTCGAGTGATTGCTTCACGATTTGTTTAGCAACCCCTTTTCCCCGTAGTACCGATGAAAGGTACATTTTTTGTAATTCGCAGGTATCACTGTCGCCCCCGGCCAGCGGAGCAACACCACCGCCGCCAACGACTTCGCCATCCATTTCAACAACCCAGTAAGCGCTGCGCGGCTGATTGTAAACTTCGTACAGTGTATCCAGAATCGGATCAGCAACGGCAAAACCTTTGTCTGCGGTTAAGCCATGTTCGGCGGATACCTCACGGATAACAGCGGCAATGCCTGTGTTGTCTTGTTGGGTGATGGGGCGAATAACGTAGTTGTGTGCGTTTTTTGTTGTCATTTTTTTATCTTTCTATTTTTATTGATAGGGAGGTAAATAATACATTATAAAATATATTGGTCTAGTTAATACTTAATCAAGTAACCTGCTTAAATACCGAATTTTATTTTCATGCCAATTGGCTTACATGATTTTTATTTAACCATAATGGCGTTATGAATTGGAATCTTTATATGAAAACAGGAACATTAAATTTGGGGATGGACATCTCAGATACATTCCGGTTGTCCTGATTATGTGAATGCAGTAAATATAGAATTATCTTAGAAGAAAAAAACTTCATCTACGAGTTTTATTAGATACCCTCAAATAGAAGAAAATTACTATTTTTCATATAAAAACAAGGCATTAAGTTTTGGTAACATGCTAGATAATATTGATCTATTTGCTGGATAATGACGAATAATAATGACGAAGAGCCAGAATAATAATTATATTATGATAATAATATGAAATTGTTATCTAATTTTAACTTCATTAAATTTTTTACTAGAATTGGCGCAAAACCCCTAAAGGGAGAGGATAAATAGTTAAGTAAACAAAAGATAAACAAAATATAAACAATATAAATAATAAATAACGGTGAGTGAATGGAAATTGTTAGCATGACTCAAATAACTGAGATTCTTTATTTGTTGTCTTCGTAAAATAATTTTTAAGGAATTAACATATGAACAAAAAAAAATTGTTAATTATAACATCACTCTTCTCAGCAATATTGCCGATATCTATCTCTTATGCACAAAGCTCTCCAACCTCATTGTCATTTCAGGGTAACGTGATCCTTTTAGCTAATGGAGCCAATGGAGCCAATGGAGCCAATGGAGCCAATGGAGCCAATGGAGCCAATGGAGCCAATGGAGCCAATGGAACTAATGGAGCCAATGGAGCCAATGGGCGGTTTTTTGGTGGTAAAGGCGGCAAAGGCGGTAAAGGTGGAGAAGGCGGTAAAGGCGGAGAAGGCGGTAAAGGTGGAGAAGGTGGTAAAGGTGGAGAAGGCGGTAAAGGTGGAGAAGGAGGCAAGATAATATAAATCAAAAATATTAACCAATAAATATAAGGAATATCAAATGATTATGATAAATAAGAAATTTAGCACTGCTCTTATTATTGCAATGTTTTCACTTCCTGTTTCAGCAAATCATTCAACGACACCCCTAGAAGTAGGGAAAGATGGCGGTTTGTTCGGAAATGGTGGGGATGGAACCAATGGAGACAGGGGCGGAAATGGAGGAGTGTTTGGAGGCAATGGAGGGAAAGGTGGAGACGGTAAAACTGGACAAAATGGAGGCGATGGGGGCAAGGGAGGAGCGTTTGGAGGGAAAGGCGGTGATGGAGGGAAGGGCGGCGACGGTAAGGCTGGACAAAATGGAGGTAATGGAGGGAGAGGCGGAGATGGAGGTTCAATAGGAGGGAGCGGAGGGAAAGGCGGCGATGGAGGGAAAGGCGGCGACGGTAAGGCGGGACAAAATGGAGGAAAAGGCGGTAACGGTGGTCACGGCGGGAATGCTGGTCACGGCGGTAACGGAGGGAACGGTGGTAATAGTGGAAACGGAGGGAATGGAGGGGATGGAAAATCAGGTAAAAAATAGTCATTTTCGTAGTGGATGATGGTTTTTTATAAAACCCATTAATTATTAGCTAGTTAAAATAAAGAGGTTTTTCCAATGAAAAGTAAAAAACTCATAACAGCTTTATTAATTGCAATGTTTTCACTTTCTGTTTCTGCTGTAAGTTTTGCTGGAAACGGTGGTGCCGGTGGTGCTGGTGGTACTGCTGGCAATGGTGGAAGTGCTGGCATTGGTGGCCACGGTGGTCACGGCGGGAATGCTGGTCACGGCGGTAACGGAGGGAAAGGCGGAAACGATAGCAACAGTGGAAACAACTCGTCAAAAGGTAATAACAATGGCAATAATAGTGGCAATAATAATGGAGTCGGCAATGGTGGAGGCAAAGGAGGAAAACATTAAATTGAAGCTCAACGGAACGGTTGACCCTGTTTCCTATTTTAGGAAACAGGGTTCCCATAGCTTACCCGTAATGATTATTCGTCTAAAACTTTACTGACTGAAGATGTCGCATTGGAATTGCAAATTCCCCGTGATCAGAAAAGCACTTTCGAACAGCAACTCATCAGGAAAAATCAGACCTGTATTACTGGGATGGACGAGCAAATACTGACCTTGAGCACCGTGATCCGGCTGGCGATTCAGGCGGCGTCTAAAAAATGGACTATGCCGATCCAAGATTGGCGTCTTGCGATAAGCCGATTTATGATTGAAATACGGTGTCCGCTTAAACGGTCACATTCAACATGAAATGGCGATTACACAAAATTTTAAACAAGGTCGATTAACTCCTCATATTGCTAAATATGCCAAATATTAATTTATCTATTTCCATTTAGGGCTGATATCATCACAATATTTGAATGACTGGCTGGCATTTATATATTCAATGCAAATATCCCATTCATTATCCCGCTCTTTTTTATTAAACAAAAAGACAGAAAATAAAAAATTTCCTTTCTAAACACCGCTTTTTTTGTGATCGCGTTCATGAAATGACAATGATCATGATTTTGTCAAAACCGTTATCTGTTTTTTTATTTTTATCTCATCATGTTACGGAAAAAACATTTTTTATGGGTAAATATTAAGCAGTTAGGTGAACTAATCATATACACTACCTCAGGATATTATCCTCCAACGGCAATCATTTTAACTTTTTACGCTGTTATTGCCGGATGCCGTTTTTTATTTCACTTAATTTAGTTTGGTCTTTACTCATTCATTATTTATTATTTCCCCCATTTTATTCGTTACGAATCAGCCGATATATCCGGACAACAAAGTCCCTTCAAATTATCGCAAAACAACGTATTGCGTCCTTAATTAACCAATTTGTCGGAGACAATGTGAGTTAAATTTAAATCTTGTGCCCGAATGTTATGGCCTGCATTGCTGTCAGGCGGGATAGCCTATTTCATAACATTCCATCATCTCAGGGAGACAGACTATGTCAGTGAAAAAGCATCTCACCAAATTGAAGCAAGGAAAAGCGCTGTTGGAACAAGGACAGCAAGTTACGCAGAGGGCAAAACAGGCCAAAGGCCTGTTGACAGGCGCGGGTGGTAACACTGCTGCTGGTGCCGGTAGCATGATCAGTGGTATGGGGGGAGGCTTTGCCGGGCGTTCAGGCAAGGCAGCCGGTGGCCTCGGTGCCGGTAGCATGGTCAGCGGTATGGGGGGAGGCTTTGTCGGCGGGCCGGGGCAAAAAGCCGGGCTGGCTGTCCGGGCCGCCTCTGGTGACTCAATGGCAGGCAAGCTGTTACAGCAAATCGGTCAGACATTGGGGATAGGTGGCGGCGCTGATCCCAGTGGCCTGTTGTTCACCCTGACAGCCGGCGGATTGCCGGCACAGACCTTTGTTGTCACCGACTTCAGCCTGAGCGAACACTTCTCGCGCCCCTTTGCGCTGGAAGTGGGGCTGGCGAGCGCCGACGCCGCCATTGGCTTCCCACTGGTGCTTGACCGCACGGCGACACTGACCATTTTACAGAACGGTATCGAGCAGCGCAGCGTCACCGGCATTGTCACCCGCTTTGAGCAGGGCAACACCGGACTGCACCAAACCACCTACCGGATGAGTATCCGGCCGGATCTGTGGCGCACGACCTTACGGCAGAACTCACGCATCTTCCAGCAACTCAATATCGCCGGCATCATCACCAAAATCCTCAAGGAGCACAGCATCCGCGACGTGGTGTTCAACCTGCGCCACCCGCACCCGGAGCGCGAATTCTGCGTGCAGTATCAGGAAAGCGACTTCGATTTCCTGCAACGGCTGACGGCGGAAGAGGGCATTTTCTACTTCTTCGAATGCAGTAACGGGCGCAACACGCTGGTGTTCGCCGACGACTGCGGTTCAGTGCCGCCGGGCATCCGCCTGCCCTATCAGCCGGGGGAAGGCAGTACACTGGGCGAACCGGCGGTCAGCAGCCTGACCAGCAGTGCGCAGGTGCGCCCGGCTCAGGTACAGCTTAAAGATTACACCTTCAAGAACCCGGCCTGGCCGGCAGAATTTCAGCAGCAGATGCGGGACGAAAATCTGCAACAATTGTACTACGAGCACTACGACTATCCGGGCCGCTTTAAGGACGAGGCGCATGGCAAGGATTTTACCCGCTACCGGCTGGAGGCGCTGCGCAGCGACGCCGTGACCGGACAGGGCAGCGGCAATGCCATCGCCCTGCAACCGGGTAAACTGTTCATTCTTGATAACCATCCGCGGGAAGACCTGAATCAGTCATGGCAGACCGTTTCCTCCACCCACAGCGGCAACCAGCCGCAGGCACTGGAAACCGCCAGCTCAGGCTCCGGCACGGCGCTGAACAGCCACTTCACCTTCATCCGCCAGAACCAGAACTGGCGTCCGGCGCCGTTGCCGAAACCGGTGATTGATGGCCCGCAGATTGCCAAAGTGGTCGGCCCGGCGGGGGAAGAGATTTTCTGTGATCAGTACGGGCGCGTGCGTCTGCAATTCCCGTGGGACAGATACGGTAAAAGCGATGACCAAAGCTCCTGCTGGATCCGGGTCAGCCAGCCGTGGGCGGGTCAGGGCTGGGGCATGCTGGCCATCCCGCGTATCGGACAGGAAGTGGTGGTGGACTTCCTGCATGGCGACCCCGACCAGCCGATAGTGACCGGGCGTACCTACCATGCCAGCAATATTCCACCGGGTGCCTTGCCGGGCAGCAAAACCCAGATGGCGTTCCGCTCCAAAACCCACAAGGGGCAAGGGTATAACGAACTGCTGTTTGAGGATGCCAAGGGCAGTGAACGGCTGGCACTGCACGCGCAGAAAGACATGCACACCAAGGTGCTCAACAACCGCGATACCCATGTACTGGCAAACCACAGCGAAACCGTGGAGAAAAACCAGACCATTAAGGTGAATGCACACAAAAACGAGATGGTGAAATTCACCAGCACGGAAACCATCGGCATGCTCTACACACTGACCGTCGGGGCCAGCATGAATACCACCGTTACCGCGAGCCAGACCGAACAGGTTGGCCTCCATAAATCTGTCACTGTCGGTAATACCTTGTCTATCCGTGCCGGTGATGTCATTGAGCTGAAATGCGGAGAAAGTGTTCTGCGTATGGACAAGGCCGGCCGTATCACCATTAAGGGCAGTGAGTTCAAATTTGAGGCCAGTGGCCCGGTACAAATCACCGGTAAAGACATCGACCTGAACTAAAAAGGACAGACTGAGATGGAATTTCGTAACCTGACTCCCTTTGCGGTGATGAACTATTCGATGTTGGATGCCGAAGAGACTGAGCATCACGTCGCGGTAATGAAAATCGGCTACCAGCTACTGCCTGCCGGGCCGGGAGAATACAGCGCCGAATTACTGCCCGCACCGTCCTTGTGTTTACAGGATGAATATCGCGGGCAAATGAATGCCTCGCAGGTGTTGCAGGAGAGTGATCTTGCGCCATTCAAGCCCCATTGCGATGTGATTGTTAACGGCACAGCTTATGCACCTGATGGCCGTCCCTGTAGCGAATTTCCCGTGCGGTTGGAAGTAAAAAACAAGCAGGGCCAGTCCCTGCTCGACAAAACCCTGACTGTGACCGGTGAACGGGAATTTATCCGTGACGCCAGCGGCAACTGGCAACTGACTGACCCGAAACCCTTTACCACACTGCGGTTGGATTATCGCTACGCCTTTGGGGGCGAATGCAAAATTCAGGCAGACGATAAAGCGAGCAAACAGCTTAACGAAAGCGATCGGCTGACACCGGAACAACGCCGGCAACACCCGGACGGGGAAAATGCGCCTGTTGCTCATGCCGTGTGTGAAACCAATCCGCTGGGAACGGGGTTTATCACGCCGTGGTATGCCGGTGCCAAACAACTCACCCGCTACCCTGCCCCGCGCATTCTCCGACCGGATGCGCCGTTTACCGCGCCGCATTTTGCGGCGCAACTGAATGGCACGTTACCGCCCGATACGCCGGCCTGTCAGCCACAGGGCATGGGCTTTACCGGCCGCCCGTGGCTGCCCCGCCGCCAGCTTGCCGGCACTTACGATGCCGAATGGCTGGAACATCGCCACCCTTATCTGCCGAAAGATTTTGACTTCGGCTACTGGAACGGCGCGCCGGCTGACCAGCAAATTGACTGGCCGGAAACGGATATCGCCCTCACCCTGAGCGGCCTGACTCCCAATGGTGACCTGCATGTCACCCTGCCGGGGCATCGTCCGTTTATCCTGCTGCGCATGCACAACGGCATGCTGCTGCCCGTACCGATGCGTATGGATACGTTAATTATCGACAGCGAGGCAAGGACTCTGCATATGACCTGCCGGTTGAATTTCAAAGCTGATATGCCTGTGCGAGTCGCTGAAGCCCGGTTTGAAATCAACCCGGATGCACCGTTGCTCAAACTGGCCCCACTGGAAGAGGAGAAAATGGATGGCTGATAACTACCTCGCCCGCACTGCGGGGAGCTGGATGATTGTCGGCATGCTGCCGGACGTGTGTAAAACCCCGATGGGGCCGTCCACACCGCCGATCCCCTATCCGGTGGTCGCTAAACTGGCAGACAGTTCGGCGCCGGAGAAAACCGTGCGGGCTAATGGCAAACCGGTGGTGGTGTTTGCCCAGAGTTTTGTCCCACAAACAATTGGCGACCAGCCCGGTGTGGCGAATGGCGTCAAAAGTGGCACCGTGGGCGGCAAATGCCACCCGAAAGATCACACCCGCACGGTGCGGGCCGGCAATAAGCTGGTACTGCGCCATGGGGATACATTTTGGATGAATGGGGCATAGGGAGGGAGCCATGTCAGAGACAATACTCGCCACACCGGATAGCGACGATGTTAGAGCCGAAAAATATTGTCAAGAATTTAACATCCGCACACAGGCTGAGGCGGAGAAAGCGCTAAGCAATGCTGATACGTTATACCGACAAAGTTCCCGCTTTTATGGTGATGACGGAAACGACCCGGAATTAGACGTTTACTATAATCAGGCAGACGCTGACTTCACCGCTCAGTCTTTTAAGAAAACCGCTCAAGATACCGTTGAAAAATTCAAAAGTGGTGAGTTTCCAAAGAAAGAATGGGAAGAAGAGCAAGAAGAAGACGGTCATCCCGGACCCAATGCAGCGTTGCCTCAAAAGACGCGGAACGACAGCCCGACGGGTGAAGGCAACACACTGGGCAGTGTTGTCGGGCAAGCCGGTGCCGCACAAAATCCGCCCCATGAAGCCAACCCCAGCGTTAAACCTGAAGCTCCGGCGGAAAAAGGGATGTGGGATAAGACCGTTGACTGGTTTCAGGAAACCGCCGGTGACATCAAAAAATGGGTTGATGAGAGTAAACATAATCTGGAGGCAGCCTGGGATAAGCCAGGGGAAGCGGCTATCGGGGCCGGAAAAGCGCTCTGGAATACCGTGCCTGAAATGGGGGAATTGTTTGGCAAGGGGATGGTCGTTGCCGCGACAGCCCCGGCCGTGGCGGCCGAAAAAGTCTGGGAATATATGGGCGGCGCTCCGGCCGGTGTTGCTGAAATGCAGCAAAAGGCCATGGCAGCGGTGAATGCGGATGCAATTAAGATGGAAATGCAAAGCGATGCAGAAAAAGGGGGCGCCCTCGCTTTCGATATCGGCAGCATAGCCATGGCCGGGGCAGGGATACTTAAAGGCGCAGCAAAAGGTGCCGCAAAAACCACAGCCAAAGCTGAAAGCAAGGTGTTGAGTGAAGAAGCCAAAGCCGCCGAAGCGGCGGGAGCTAAAATCAAAGGCCAGTCGCAGGAAACCGCCAACCCTGCGCCTGCCAAACCCAAAAACAACGAAAAAGACCCGGTTGACAACCCGTCCAGCAACAAGGAGGGGAGTTGTAACGGGACTTGTACGAAAAAAAGCGAACCCGTTGATGTGGCAACCGGCGACTTCCTGCAAGTCTGGCCAGTGATTGCCATCCCCGGATTGTTGCCGATTACGCTGACCCGCACCTATCGCTCAACCGCCCGGCTCAATGGCCTGTTTGGGCCGAAATGGGCGGATGACTGGTCACGTCAGTTGGAACTGGCCGATGGCAAAGTGAATTTTACCGATGCCGATGGTGTGATCTACGATTTCAGCACGCCGGATAACGCGGTGCTCGCCCGTAACCAGCATATTCCTCATTACGTGCTGACAGGGGAACTACGCGGCGAACTGCAACTCACCGATCGCCAGTCCCAGCTCACTTACCATTTTAATCACGCTGCCGGATCGCTTCGTAAGCTGTCCGCGATCACGGATCGCCGTCAGAATGCGATCCGCTTTATCTATGATAAGCAGTCGCAACTGATCGAAGCCACGCGCACAGATGGTTTCCGGCTGATGCTGGGTTATCAGGGACAGCAACTCCAGACCGTGGATTATCTTGATCAGCAAAAACAACAACGGCTGGTCACCTGCCACTATGATCCGCAGGGCTATCTGAGTGAATGTGAGGCGTTCCAGCACAACCATCTGTGGCATGAATATGATGTGCAGGGGCGCATGACCCGCTGGCACGATACCGATCAGACTGATCTGCATCTCACTTATGATGCACAGGGACGGGTGATCAGTATGACGTCTCCCAGCGGTTACTGGAGTGATCGGTTCCGCTATGATGATCAAGCGCGTATTACTACCTATACGGACGCCGAAGGTGGCGAAACCCAGCATTACTACGATCATAATTGGCTGGTGATCCGTGAAGTCGATCCGCTGGGGCGCATCACCCGCCGCCAGTGGCGCCATAGCCAAATCGTCTGGGAAGCCGATCCCGCAGGTGGGATCACCACCTTCGATTACAACCCGGATGGGGCACTGACCGAAGTGAAGCTGCCGGCCGGCGATACCTTTGCTTACGGTTATGACGAACACGGGCAGCTTATCGAAAGTGTCCTGCCGACCGGCGAACGCTGGCAATTTCACTATGATGAGCAGGGCAACCTGACCGCGCTGACTAACCCACTCGGCCATCAAGAAAAATATCAATATGGCACCCACGGTGAGTTACGCCAGCGTTTACTGCCGGATGGCCGCCAATGGCACTACGCCTACGACGAACGGCAACGTCTGGCGGCTGTGATGACGCCAGACGGTCAGACCACTGGTCTGCAACTGGATGAACTGGGCCGTCTGCGCCAGCTCACCGATGCCCTGAAGCAGCAGACTCACTATCGTTACAGTGACGACCATGCCAGCCTTAACGGCAGCCTGACCGAAGTGGAACTGCCGGACGGCACCACGCAGCAACTGGCCTATGACAGTGAACGGCGTGTCGTGGCGGTGACTGATGGCGAAGGCCGTACCACCCGCTACACTTACGGTGCATTTGACCTGCTCAATCAGGTGGCCCGGCCCGACGGCACTGTATTACATTTTGGCTATGACCGCCTGACCCGGTTGAACTCAGTGACCGCCTCCACCGGTGAAACTTATCGCTATGAACGGGATGCCGCCGGTCAGATTATCCGCGAAACTGATTTTACCGGACGTACCCTCGACTATCAGTACGATAAATTAGGACGACGCACACAGGTGCAGTATTCCGACGGGCAGCAGCTCCGCTGGCACTATTCGGCTATTGGTCTATTGGTTAAACAGGAAAGCTGGCAGCCGGAAGAAAACCAACTGGTGCTGAAAGCCACGATTAGTTACGAATACAACAAGCGGCATCAGTTGGTGAAAGCCATTAATACCGATGCTGTTGTAGAATACGAATATGACAAGGCCACCGGCTTGCCGACCTGTGAGCGTATCAATGGGCGGGAAATCACGCGCGAATGGGACAACCTGACCGGACGTCCACTCAGTGAACACCTCGATGGCAACACGCTGCACTTCGGTTATAACTCAATAGGTGCACTGAACCATTTCCAGCTCAACCAGCATACGCCGCTGACATTCCAGCATGATGCACTGGGACGGGAAACAGTGCGCGAAAGTGCCAACGGGTTTATCCTTGCCAGCCGCTACACCGCAACCGGTTTGCTGGCACATCAGTCGGCCGGGCAGGCCACCCACCTGTTCCGGGAAACACTGGCACAAAATGACCCGCACTCCCCGCCGCAAGCCACTGCCGTCAACCGGAGCTGGCAATATGACC
>NZ_NKHR01000030.1:0-35771 GCF_014467285.1 Xenorhabdus sp. PB62.4
CACGTGGAAAGAATGTTTACCGAGATCAATACCAATAAGTGTGACGTTTTGCATGATGGCCTCTCCTGAAAGAAAAACACCCTGCCAGCATACCGCTCACAGGGTGGGGGTGACCATCTCATTAGGCCACGCCGTGCGCAGCCTTGGGTTCGTTATCCGTGATCAAATAACACTATCCGTGATCAATGAGGGGTGTTCTCTCCCGATCTATTCGAGTTGTAAACACTAAGTTGATCACTAGTAATATGTACTGATTTAATAATTAAGGAAATTCGGATAATACTATCAAAATAGTGAATAAAACTACTGAATTATTGTTGTTATCCGGTTCTTATTGAGTTTAATTTTTACAATACTGCTTTGATTAAAGGCATCATAAGCAATCCTATCATGTCTTGCACTTGTTTTATCAACTGCTACGCATCCCTCACCATCCGAGTCCAAGCTTACAAACCAATACCAATTATAGCCCCAGCCATCTACGGCAAAAGCATAAACCAATTTTCCTGTATATTCACCGTCATCAGGTAGGTATTTTGAACAGTCAGTATTCCTTGGAAAGGAGGCTTTTCCATCAGTTACTGCTTTTTCCGCAGCCATACTTGTTCCAGCGACCAGAGACAAAAACAATCCTGCAAGAATACTCACTTTTTTATTTATCATAGCGTTTCACCTTATTTATATGGATTAACCTTGTTTTTATATGGATTAACCTTGTTGGATGTCGCTTAGATATTACCTAAATAATATCTGAATGTTCCATATTAAAATAAGGACAGCGCTGATAACTTAAATCAGATAAAAAGGCAGTTTTAGAATCTATTAATCATCATCAAAGGAATGACAATTATCATAATAAAGTTCATTTTCTCTCAAAAACAAAAAACCCCGCACTGGGCGAGGTCTGAAAATTCGTAGTGAGTATAGTTACAAGTTCCCACTGTTTGAAGATGTTAGACCAAGGCCGGACAAAATGCAACGGTTTATTTTGTCACCGCATTGAATGCAATTTCGGCGCGCTTTTCTTCCGAGTGGCACTTCTCCACCAGTGTTTGATAAAAGGGCTTCCAGTTCCGCCGCCATGTCCTTTCGTTCAGATCGGGTACATAAGCCTTGATTGCCGCATAAGCCACTGATGAAGGCACTTTGCTGTAACCCCGACCTGCGCACCGGGGGCAGATTTTATGCACAGGCACGCCTTGCAATGCGGTTTGTTCTTCATCAAGCACCAACCCACGTCCCTTGCAGCGACAACGATTTGACAGAACACCTTTGCCATTGCATTTCTGGCAAAGCTCACCCACTCGCTCTGTTTCAATCCACGGCTCGATAATCACCACGCCGTCGGCACGAATAATACCGGGATGTTTCTCAACCTCCTTCATTCCGTAGATAAGCCCCTTCCCTTTGCATTCCGAACACTGACAGGTTGACGCGGCTGAACGGGCATAATCCTCAAACGCCATCTTCGATAAGATCACCAAACATTGCCCCAGTTTATTCCCTGCCGCTTTTGCTACCAGTTTAGGGACTCTTAGCCTTGCGTATTGGGTCAACGCTTCTACGGTGCCGAACTTGTCTTGCTCGCTAACATCATTCTTGGCAAAAAATGCCGCCATCCCGAACCTAGCTTCCTGTGGTGATGAGACTGCCAGTCGGTGTTCTCGCCCGAACAGCGCGCCAAGTACCCCGTATATCATGTCCACGATAACTTAAAAACAGACTCGGTCATCAAGGCGTACAAACAGGCCTTAAAAAGCCGAAAATTGACCGAACAATCGCTGATCCATCATTCAGACAGGGGGTTACAATATTGTTCAAAACACTATCAAGCATGACATGCCAACAATGCGGTCACATGCTCAATGACAGACGGCTACGATTGTTATCAGAATGCATTGGCAGAACGGGTTAATGGCATACTGAAAAACGAATTTTTACTCGGTAAACCCGCTGACCTTAAAGAAGCGACGATATGGGTGAGTGAATCGATAGATATTTATAATCGGTATAGGCCTCACTTAGCCCTAAAATATAAAACACCCGATGAAGTCCATCATCAGGCGTTATGAGTAAAATAGTGTCAACGTATATCAGGACTAGACAGCCATTGTCGACGGTGAAAAGGTTTACTATGTCGATGGCGAACCGTGTGACATCCCCGAAAGTACTCGCTTAGATGTCCGTGTCCAGATGCCGGAGGATTCAGTGTGGAATGTGAGGCAGAAGATGGCAGAGGTTGCCACTGATACCGATCAGGCTGAACAGGTGGAGTGAGGGAGTGATTAACCCGCAGAAAATTGCGGGTTAGATATCGAGATTATTTATTGTATTTCTTGGAGAGGAAAATAACGTGATTCTATTTTAACGTTAACATAAAATTCACCGGAATTATCTTTATAATTACTATCTAAAAATAAAAGAGTTAATTCGCCATCTGTAGGCACTGTCTTATGGAGTACCCCATTGCCAATTTCATAGGTCTTATCGCCAATTTTTGCAACTAAACCCCCACTTGGAGGATTAGGAGGAACCCCTTGAGGTGCAGACCACGGATTCGGACGGTTGTCATTGACAAATTTCACCCACCCTGCCGCAATGATGGATATTACATCCCCTTTTTGGAATACAAGCCCTGTAGGTTGACCTTGCGCTAGTTTGCCGGGAACAGTTCCAGACCAATCATACATAGTATTACCTCCAATCATTAGATTTTGAAAGCGACTTTATCAGTCTATGAAGGCGGGTTACTTCTCCGCCAGTGAACATCAATAAAATAAGTTCATCAATACTGGAGAATGCGTTTTGACTAAGCTCGATTTAACGTTTAGGTGAGCTGCATGTTTGATGACAGGATGGCATAGAATAACAAATGGAGGATCAATAAAATCAGCTCCTTTACTGACAAAACATAATGCGCCAAAGAAGATACCGCTTTAACTTAACCCCCTGATACTCCTTATTTCCGTCAGAGAACCGGAATTCCCGTCCTGAGCGGGAATTCAATTAAATCAAATGGTTAAAAGAGGGGCAATTCTCCCGTTTATCTAAGTAATTGATTTTACTTATTTCTGTCACAGAACCAGATATTAGGAAAATCAAGGGATTGTGATAAAAACTCAAATAATAGTTATCATTAAAAGTATTTAGAATAACGAAAGATGCTATTTAACCATAGAGAAAATAAAATTCTAGATTAAATATTTTAAGAACTTTATAATAACTCATTAAACTTAACAAATATTAACTCAATAAATCACATAACAATTAATAACAACTAATAACAACTAATAACAACTAATAACAACTAATAACAACTAATTAAACTTATTAAACTTATTATTGGATGAATTTTAACATGATATTTAAGATTCAGTAATAAAAAATAAAATAAAATAGCAGTAACAATAGTGATTTTATTACCTTATTAAAAAACATTATTGCTTATTAGAAAAATTTAAAACAATATACAACAACTCAACAATGAAGGTATTTTTATTTATTTTATACTTAATTATTCATCATAAAAAACAGGAAAATAAATATCATTAAATTAATAACCATCAGTGATATTTTTTAACTGTAACCTTTTAAAACGATAGATATTTACAATATCTTTATTCCACCTAAGTTTTTTACTTACAATTAATGGATAAACAAATATGAATGATAGTAAAAACACATCTCCCACCATCACCACATCAAACTCAACCATTCTAGAGGGAGTGAATATAATTAGGCTAGAAACATCCCCAGAAAATACAGCAACTAATAATGTCAAGATAACAATTAGAGATCAATATGGTATATTTTATAGTAATTTTTATCTCGCGTATCCAAGTAATAGTGTAATAGAAAGTGCAGGATTATATACAACATTATTGATTGCTTTAACTAATTCAATAAAAGTGAGCATCAAAATAGGTGGACCTTTAAGTAACACCGGAATTAATTACATAACAAGTGTTATAATAAGAGCTGCTTATTGATTAATAATCGATGAACCTGTCAATTTATTTCAATAACTAAGGATACACTTTCTGATATATAGATTGGATATTAGAAATGGGGCATAACGCCCCTTATTCTGTCTCCGCTATTCTCCCCCTACCTCAAATCCCACACCAATCCCCAACATCTGACCACAATTTCCCCAATCCACCCAACTATCTACGTGTTGTTTCAGTAGAGCACCTAATTGTTTTGCACCATCAGAATCATAGTCAAACACATTTGGAAAACCACTTCCGATAGTGTTAGTAGCTTTAGAACCAAGATCATAAGTTGAACCATCAACCGTTACTTCAAGATTCTTACTATATAAGTCCGGTTGGTTTTGGGCGTCAACTTGCAATTCCATTGAAAAAAAACTACCGATGGGGAACTCGCTGAGATTGAATACTAAGATGTTTCCAACTCCTATAGTGCTTTGAAGATGAGTCAGAGTGCCATAAGGCGGTACACCTCCCTCTGCACCTGTAGTCAAATATCCCCACTCTTGAACTTTACCCTGACTTGGAATACCACCATTATAATATTGGACAGACCCTACTTTAAGATCAAAAGATAGCATGCAATCACCTGATTTTGGTTCTGATTTCAACAAACTCCAATCACAAGCCATCAAATCTTCTTGTGTTGGTTGCCAAGATGTCATCACACCATGTTTTAATCTCTGGTGCGTCATTACCATTACCAGAAACTAGATGTATATATTCATCAGGAGCAGACCAATCCTTACGATGGACTTTATTACCTAAATACACCTGAATCAACGCCCATGGAGAAGTACCGACTGGGGCAGCTAATATTACTTAGGTCAGGCTCTTATCTCAATTGAATAGCCTGTAACAGAATCAATACGCCTTAAAATATGGCAACGCATTATAAAATCTGTCTGTTTGTCGAGTGCGTAATTCAGTGGGTTATATATTTTGAAGTTTGGTGTTGGTAAAAGTCCCTGCATGATTAATGAGGATTACTTTGACAGCAATAAATTCACAACATTATAATCACACTGTCTGTAGCAATATGTAAGCATTCCTAACATTAAGAATGTCAGATTATTAATTCCAAGAAAAGGTTACAAAATTGAATATTAAAATAAGGTTATTAATTATATTTATCTTAGGGATAGGGTTCACTATTTACGGTATAACATATTTTTCATCCGAGAAAGAAGTCACCCGAATCCCGAGAATTCTTTACCCATTGTATGAAAATTTCGGTAACGCTGGCTTAGGTTCAGCCCTGATTGTCGGTGGACTCTTCATAATCTTTTATGCCATCTTCACATACAAGAAAATGAAATAATTTAACTAAAATTGAGCACCTCAAATATTGGGGTGCTTTTACGCCTTATAAACAAAACCCCCGTCGAAACAAAGCTTGAGGAATTAATAAGCTGTGTGACATTGCTATCACTCTTATCACAATAACAGTATTTTTACGATCGTAAAGTTATTTTCAAAAGTTACTGCATAATTGGTGTGAATTAATATCGGTAGGTTGTAACTGGACGCATTTATCCATTTCCAGTGAAACACCCTGCATCATTAACATACCCTTAATAACACCTTTTGCCTTTTGTAGCCTCTTCCCGATGTGGGTATCTGAACACTTGTAATCCCGCGCCAATTGCATAAATGTCTTACCGATTCGTTTTCTTAACAACCTCTAACGAGGCTTTTCGATCCCCGTCTAAATACGTCCGGTACAGGTAACACGCCTGCCCTTTTGAGTCAGTGGCAAGTGCCCATATCGCTTGCAGTGTTCCGTTACGAACAGGCTGTTCAGCGCAATACTTCACGTTGTCGGCAGGCAGAACATGAATGCCCGGTTGCGCAGATAGGCTTCACCCTGTGTGCCTTTTAAGACGGGTAAATTGGCATAACAGGCGGTCACTCTGTTTCTAAACGTGGTGATATTCATCTCTTTTTTCACTACAGATGAGCTATTACCAACCCTCGCCATACAAGAAATCGCGTCCATTTATGATTAAATACTCTTGAGTTCCATGACACGAAATAGTCAACCTATTTTTCTCTGGCACTTTCCTGTGCGGCTCTTCAAATACATATGAGTCTGGATATACACTGATTAGTCTCATCTTGATACCACCTCCTCTCAGGACTCAGGAGTTTCTTTAAGTACTAAGTCAACCCTACTCTCCTTGCGCTGCTGTGTAAACCTTATCCTAACTTGAATCCTTCACCCCCTGCCTCAAATTCCACACCGAATCTTCCGGCGTCTGGACACGGACATCTAAGCGAATGCTTTCGGAGATGTCGCACGGTTCGCCATCGGTATAGTAAACCTTTTCACTGCCCACAATTTCTTTTATCCGCTTATTCTGTTTTGTGAAATACTGAAGTTATTTATCTATATATCAGGATATTATCTTGAGCAAGATAAAGGGAGTAAACCCTCCCTTTTGTATATAACAAAAAAGAAATAGTTAAATTTAACTTGCCGAAATCTCTAACTTTATCTCAATCTTTGAGTCTCCTCCATAAACCTTCTTCTGATTGCAATCCTCTCCTTTGCAAATAGCCTTATCAATTATATTTTCACACCCTTTAATCTCTGTATACCAACCCTCATCATACCCATGTTCAAATATCAAATTACAACTTACAGGGCCACTAGAAATTTTCCATTCGACACTTTTTGTTTTAAATGTGCAGCCACTAAATAAATTATTATTATCTTCTAAATAGATGCTATGTTGCTTGCCAATCGGAAGATTAAACTGATCATCACCACTCTCATACATACACTGAGAATCTATTTTCTCTACTAAGAGATTCAATTTAGAGGAGGGAAGATGGATAAACTCCATATTATATTCAGCAGATAATTTTGAGTGTTCTTCGGCATTAACACTTTTTTCCTCCGCCAAAGCAGTAGAAATCCATAAACAAGATAAAATCGCTAAGATTGTGCCAGATATCATATTCATCATTTTCATACTGTTCTCCTTATGATGAAATTATTAAAAATATCACTTAATAAATATTTTTGATTGGTTATTAATTCACCTTTAATGGAGCACTGAAATGATAGTTGCTAATAACAACAAGATATTGCACCGCTATCAATCTTAGATTATAAATAACCTCCTTTTTTTATCCTCAACAAAAATAGTAAAGAATGAGAGACATTTTAATATAAATCTAAAATTTTAATGCCAATAAGAAATAAGCGATTTACAATAAAGTTGCCAATCATCACAATTACGGAAAACAACTCTTTCAGATATATTTAAATCGTACTATTCTTACTCTAAATAAATTATTACCTTAATAGTATTGATAATCAAATAATTTAATTGGAGAAGATATGGATGTATTTGTAGAAAATGGGAATCCTGACTTTAGCCAATGTAGTTGAAGCAAAGCCAAGTGATTAGTTTAAAAGGCCTGCTGGTGCATCTTTTCTTACAGGTGCAGCTTTGTTGATAGTATTTTGAAATCCATTTATTGGATATAGGTCTCCAATTATCAAAATAGTTCAGGAGTGAAAATGCTAAGAAAAGGTACTGTCATCCGTGATTATATTAGTGCTTACCCGAATCCGATTAAATTACAGGTTGGGGATGTCGTTTCAGTTAGTTATAGTGACCTTGAATATCCTGACTGGGTTTGGACAACTAATACTTCAAATATCAGTGGTTGGGTTCCGCAACAAATTTTACATTTTATTCCTCCTAATAAAGCAATATGTCGCGAGAATTATACGGCTCATGAACTAACAGTTAAAACAGGAGAATGTCTCTATCTGGAAAGTACCTTAAACGGCTGGTATTGGGCGCATAAAGAATCAGGAGAAACTGGCTGGATACCACAAGAATATATTAATTATTAGGAAACATGACGACGATGATGATAATCATCTCAGTATTAACTGCAACTTGAAAGATGACGAGTACAAATAAAAATGTATCACTGAGCGCTGGAGGCTCACATAATGAAGTTTATTCCTGATTACAATGCTATTTCTGAAGCCCATTCCCGTATTAAGCAATATATCGACAAGACTCCCGTTTTCACCTCAACGACAGTCAACGAAATTTTTAATGCCCAGGTCTATTTCAAGTGTGAAAATTACCAAAGAATGGGCGCATTCAAATTTCGTGGGGCCATGAATGCTCTATGCCAATTCAGTGGTGAGCAGAAAAAAGCGGGAGTTATTGCTTTTTCATCCGGCAATCATGCACAAGCAATCGCGTTAGCGGCCAAGTTACTGAATATTTCCGCTACTATTGTCATGCCTCAGGATGCACCACAAGCCAAAGTGACAGCGACCAGAGGTTATGGTGGTAAGGTTATTTTCTACGACAGATATACAGAAGATCGCGAAGAAATAGGCCGTCATTTGGCAGAAAAGCATGGCATGACTCTTATTCCACCTTTCGATCACCCACATATCATTGCTGGTCAAGGGACTGCTGCTAAGGAATTGTTTGAAGAAGTCGGCGAGTTAGATGCCCTGTTTATTCCCCTCGGCGGCGGTGGTTTATTGTCTGGTTCTGCACTTTCTGCTGCTCATTTATCGCCAACATGTCGAATTTTCGGTGTCGAACCGGCAACCGGCAATGATGGGCAGCAATCCTTTAAAAAAGGGGAAATTGTTCATATCGAAACTCCAAAAACGATTGCAGATGGCGCACAAACCCAACATTTAGGGCTACATACTTTTAATATCATCCGGCATTTGGTTGAAGATATTCTGACAGCATCAGATGAAGAACTGATCGACGCCATGTATTTTTTAGCAGAGCGAATGAAAACGGTTGTCGAACCTACCGGCTGTTTAGGTTTTGCTGCTGCAAAATCGATGCGTGAACAGTTAAAAGGGCAACGGATTGGGATTATTTTGAGTGGCGGAAATATTGATATGAAACGATATGCAAGTTTACTGGCGAATAAGAGCTAATTAACGGCGATTATTCACCTTTTCCTTTCTCCTGCTTCAATCTGCGCCATAACGTCGTGCGGCTAATTCCCAAATATTCCGCAGCCGCTCGTCGATTACCTGAAAATCTTGCGACAATATCATGCACTGAAGAAACGCTTTCAATCAGAGGAAATGGCTCTGTCTGAACAAATTTCAGATTGCTGTTGGCAGTACGCATATCAAACTGGCGCTCTGGTGAAAGTGATAATATCAATGCTGGTGTCAAAGCTTGTTCAGGATGAGCGCTCAAATACAGTGCTACCCGTTCCATCAAATTACGCAGTTCACGCACATTTCCCGGCCAGTCATAAGACTGCAATGCTTCGTCACACGCAGCAAGTTCCCGGATTCTCGAAGATGAAACAGATAAGTTAAGTGCAGCAAATGCCCGTTGTAAGTATTCCAGCGCCAACAAATTAATATCGCTTCCCCTTTCCCGTAGAGCCGGTACATTAATCCGCAATACACTCAAACGGTAGAACAAATCTGCCCGAAAACGCTCTTCTCTTACCCATGTATCCAAATCGCAATGCGTAGCACAAATGATGCGAACATCAACAGCAATCGGGCGATATCCTCCTACCCTGACAACAGATTTTTCTTCTAATACCCGCAATAGCCGGGTTTGTAATGGTAACGGCATTTCGCCAATTTCATCCAGAAATAACGTCCCCCTGTGCGCAACTTCAAATAACCCGGCCCGTCCGCCACGTCGGGAACCCGTAAAAGCACCTTCTTCATAGCCAAATAATTCAGCTTCCAACAAAGATTCTGTAATCGCCCCACAGTTAACAGCCACAAACGGCCGGGGATGTTTGCCAGCCAACTGACCATAACGCAAGGTATATTCATGGTGAATAGCCTGTGCCACCAGCTCTTTTCCTGTCCCGCTTTCTCCCTGAATCAAAACCGTAGCCGCCGAACGGGAATACAGCATGATCGTATTGCGCACATGTTCTACCGCAGCAGAATTTCCCCTGATATCACTGATTGTATGACGAGTACGTAGTTTATCCTCCGTAGGATAAGGTGAAATCACAGCTTGATTCAGCTTGGCCATTCTGGCCATTTCCAACGCATCTTGAAACGCCAGCCGGATAGAATCGGCAGAATAGACGAAAACTCCCACCAATTCCGCTTCATAAGCAAGATCGGTAATTAATCCTGCACCAACGATGACTTTGATACCCATCGCTTTCAAAGCATTGACCTGTGCTCTGGCGTCTTCTTCCGTCACATAACTGCGTTGTTCGATACGCAGATTGAAACTCTGCTGAAATTCTTCCAACACCGGTTGGGGATTTTGGTAAGTAATAACGCCAATCCGGGAGCTAATTTGCCGGGCACGAGCCAATGCCTGCATAAAATCAAATCCACTGGCTTTCGCGATAATCACAGGCACAGATAAGCGGCTTTTCAAATATGCGCCATTAGAACCCGCACAAATAACAGCATCACAATGTTCTGTTTCCAAACGCTTGCGAATATGTTGCACTGCTCGTTCAAAACCCAATTGAATCGGGGTGATATCAGCCTGATGATCAAATTCCGGCGTAATATCGCGAAAAAGATCAAAAAGTCTGGAAACGGAGACGGTCCAGATCACGGGGTTACTGTTATCACGTTCACCTGCATGTACTGACGCCATATTTCCCCCATTTCTCTTTCAATGAGTGCAATCCAATCATTAATTTCATCAAATGTTTCATCTATCAAGAATGAAACACATACGAAACATAAGCGATTCAAAATGAAACAAGTATACATTATAACCAATAGGAAACCAGTCACCACACCATTAAACAGAATCTATATATTTGATTGATTAATCACAAAAAATAACGCATCAATTATATTAACCACTGATTTTTTCTCTTAATTTCTAATTCTTGGCATCAACCTTGCTTTAATAACAAAACAACACAAATTGGTTTCATTTTAGTAACAGTGGAGTTATGTATGGCATTTTCCTCTGCCGGTTTGGCTTTTCGTCAAGCAATAGAAGCCGAATCTCCGTTACAAGTGGTCGGAACTATCAATGCAAACCACGCATTACTTGCGAAAAGAGCAGGTTACAAGGCCATTTATCTTTCAGGTGGCGGGGTTTCAGCAGGCTCACTGGGGCTGCCGGATTTGGGCATCTCCACGCTGGATGATGTATTAACTGATATCCGCCGCATTACCGATGTCTGTGATTTACCGCTGCTCGTGGATGCAGATATCGGATTCGGTTCTTCTGCATTTAATGTCGCCCGCTCTGTTCGTTCTATTATTAAAGCAGGTGCTGCGGGAATTCATATTGAAGATCAGGTTGGTGCTAAACGTTGTGGTCATCGTCCGAATAAAGAAATTGTTTCTAAAGAGGAGATGGTAGACCGGATCAAGGCCGCCGTTGATGCCCGTACCGATGCAGATTTCGTCATTATGGCCCGCACCGATGCACTCGCAGTGGAAGGGCTGGATGCCGCCCTAGAAAGAGCTGCGGCTTATATTGAAGCAGGCGCGGATATGCTGTTCCCTGAAGCTATCACAGAACTGCCTATGTATAAGGAATTTTCATCCAGAACTCAGGTTCCCATTTTGGCGAATATTACCGAGTTCGGTGCAACGCCGCTTTTTACCGTCGAAGAATTGAGAAGTGTCGGTGTCGCCATTGCCCTCTACCCACTATCTGCATTCCGGGCTATGAATAAAGCGGCTGAGCAGGTCTATACCTCTTTGCGTCGCGATGGCACACAAAAGAACGTCATCGATATGATGCAAACCCGTAATGAACTTTATGAAAGCATCAACTACTACGCTTTTGAACGAAAACTGGACGCCCTGTTTTCTCAGAAAAAATAGCAAAGGTGATACTCATGAATCAACAGCATACAACAGCGGGATCTCCTGAAACAACGCCATTAAAACCGAAAAAATCCGTTGCCCTCTCCGGCATTACAGCAGGCAACACAGCGCTTTGCACAGTAGGGAAAAACGGTAGCGATTTACATTACCGTGGTTATGATATTCTCGATTTGGCTGCCCATTGTGAGTTTGAAGAAATAGCCTATCTGCTCATCCACGATAAACTCCCTTCCCGCGCAGAATTAGCATCCTATAAAGCCAAATTAAAAGCACTGCGTGGCCTGCCCAGTAGCGTTAAAGCTGCATTGGAAGCTTTGCCGGCAGTAGCGCACCCGATGGATGTGATGCGTACAGGGGTCTCTGTTCTGGGTTGTACCCTGCCGGAAAAAGAAGATCATAACGTTACAGGCGCCCGTGATATCGCGGATCGCTTGCTGGCATCGCTCAGTTCGATACTACTTTATTGGTATCACTACAGCCACAATGGACGCCGCATTGAAGTTGAAACCAATGATGATTCCATTGGCGGGCATTTTCTCCATCTCCTGCATGGTCAAAAACCGCGTGAGTCATGGGAAAAAGCAATGCACACCTCTTTAATCTTGTATGCCGAGCATGAATTTAATGCTTCCACCTTTACCAGCCGTGTGATTGCCGGTACAGGGTCAGATACTTACTCTGCCATTATCGGGGGCATTGGTGCCCTGCGCGGGCCAAAACATGGTGGAGCCAATGAGGTTTCATTTGATATCCAGCAGCGTTATGACACGCCAGATCAGGCTGAGGCCGATATTCTTACCCGTCTGGAGAGAAAAGAGGTCATCATCGGTTTTGGTCATCCGGTTTACACCGTTTCCGATCCTCGCCATAAGGTGATTAAAGAGATTTCCCTGAAGCTTTCTCAAGAAGCAGGTACAGCTCAGATGTATGACATTGCAGACCGAATCGAATCGGTCATGTGGGATAACAAAAAAATGTTCCCGAATCTCGATTGGTTTTCTGCGGTGTCCTATCACATGATGGGGGTTCCTACGGCCATGTTTACCCCACTGTTTGTCATTGCCCGTACTTCCGGTTGGGCGGCACACATTATTGAACAACGCATTGATAACAAAATTATTCGTCCTTCGGCTAACTATACCGGCCCTGAGAATTTGACATTTATACCGATTGATCAACGTAAATAGTTTAATTTACAAATAATGACTTAAGGATTAATTATGTCTACCTCTGTTGTTAACAACCGCCCTGATTACGATCAGGTGATTGTGGATATTGTGGATTATGTCATGGATTACGTCATCACATCCCCGATTGCTTACGCCACAGCCCATCATTGCCTTATCGATACCTTGGGCTGTGGATTGGAAGCGCTGGAATATCCCGCCTGCACAAAACTATTGGGGCCTATTGTGCCGGGAACAATTGTGCCGAATGGTGCCCGCGTACCGGGAACTCAATTTCAGCTCGATCCTGTTCAGGCTGCATTCAACATTGGTGCAATGATTCGCTGGCTGGATTTTAATGACACCTGGCTGGCGGCTGAGTGGGGACATCCTTCTGATAATCTTGGCGGCATCCTTGCCACTGCCGACTGGTTATCCAGAAATGCGGTTGCCCAAGGGAAAAAGCCACTCACTATGCGGGATGTGCTGACAGCCATGATTAAGGCACATGAAATTCAAGGCTGTCTGGCATTGGAAAATGCGTTCAATAAAGTCGGGCTGGATCACGTGGTTCTGGTAAAAATCGCCTCCACGGCAGTAGTCGCTCAAATGCTAGGTTTGACGCGTGAGGAAATCTTAAATGCAGTTTCATTGGCTTGGGTTGACGGGCAATCCCTGAGAACCTACCGCCATGCTCCCAATACAGGCTCCCGCAAATCCTGGGCGGCGGGGGATGCCACTTCCCGCGCGGTGCGCCTGGCACTGATGGCGCAAAAGGGAGAAATGGGATACCCCTCTGTATTAACGGCAAAAACATGGGGATTTTATGATGTGTTGTTTAATGGTCAGCCATTCAAATTCCAGCGCCCCTATGGCTCTTATGTAATGGAAAATGTGTTGTTTAAAATCTCTTTCCCCGCAGAATTCCATTCACAAACCGCCGTAGAAGCAGCAATGAGTCTGCATCAACAACTGAAAAAACAGGGTAAATGTGTCGAAGACATCGCCAAAATCACTATCCGCACTCATGAAGCCTGTATTAGAATCATCGATAAACAAGGCCCATTGAATAATCCGGCAGACAGAGACCACTGCATTCAATATATGGTTGCCATCCCACTGATTTTTGGCCGCCTGACAGCAGCGGATTATGAGGATGATATCGCCGTTGATCCTCGCATTGATGCCTTACGGGATAAAATAGTCTGCGTCGAAGATCCTGATTTTACCCGTGATTATCATGATCCAGAAAAACGCTCTATTGCCAATGCGTTGACGCTGGTATTTACCGATGGTACTCAGCTTGAGGAAGTGAAGGTCGAATTCCCGATTGGGCATGCTCGCCGCCGAAAAGATGGCATCCCGCTGTTAGAAGAAAAATTTAAAACCAATCTGGCGCGTCAATTCCCGAAAGAGCAACAACAAAAAATTCTGGCGGTATCTCTTGATGTCATGTCATTAAAAGATATCCCTGTGAACGAATACCTCGATTTGTACGTCATATAATCTATATATACCCAATAGATTTCAAGGTGCATAACATCTAAAAACAGCAGCTTGAAAGATGAAGGATATGGTCATTGGCGGTTCTGGCTCCAGGAACCGCCTCTCATCTGCATAACGCGAGGAGAGATTATGTCATTCCAAGACTTCTATCAGCATTCGATTGATGATCCCAATGCCTTTTGGGCTGAACAAGCCAAACGAATACATTGGCAACAGCCTTTTGAGCAAGCTCTCGATCACAGTCATCCTCCCTTTGCCCGTTGGTTCTGCGGGGGTAAAACTAATCTTTGCTATAACGCATTGGATCGCTGGCTAGAAAGCCAACCCGATGCTAAGGCGCTGATTGCCATTTCAACCGAGACTGGCAGTGAGCGCGTTTTCACCTATCAAGAGTTACATCAGGAAGTGAACCGCGCTGCCGCCATCATGCTGTCACTCGGTGTAAAAAAAGGCGATCGCGTCGTTGTTTATATGCCAATGGTGGCCGAAGCCCTATTTATTTTGCTGGCCTGCGCGCGCATTGGTGCGATTCATTCAGTGGTGTTTGGCGGCTTTGCTTCCCATAGTCTCGCCACCCGGTTGGATAACGCTGAACCGACTCTAGTTGTCTCTGCGGATGCCGGCTCTCGCGGAGGTAAAATTATCCCTTACAAACCGTTGCTGGACGAAGCGATTGAACTGGCTAATCATACACCACGCCACGTTCTGATGGTAAATCGTGGACTGGCTGATATGAATTGGGTGGAAAATAGAGATGTCGATTTCGCCACATTACGGCAAGAACATCTGACTGCGAACATTCCCGTTACATGGCTTGAATCCAATGAAACATCCTGTGTGCTCTATACCTCAGGCACAACCGGTACTCCCAAAGGTGTACAGAGAGATGTTGGCGGTTATGCCGTGGCACTGGCAACATCAATGGATGTTATTTTTGGCGGTAAGGCCGGTGGCGTTTTCTTTTGTACATCTGATATCGGCTGGGTTGTCGGGCATTCCTATATTATCTACGCGCCTCTGATCGCGGGCATGGCAACTATCATGTATGAAGGGCTACCAATACACCCGGATGCCAGTATTTGGTGGCAAATTGTCGAAAAATACCAAGTTACCAGAATGTTTTCTGCCCCAACTGCAATCCGTGTCCTCAAAAAATATCCTACGGATTACATTGCTAAATATGATATTTCATCACTGGAAGCACTCTATTTGGCAGGAGAACCTCTGGATGAACATACTGCCCGCTGGATTACCGAAACCATTAATGTACCTGTGATCGATAATTACTGGCAAACCGAAACTGGCTGGCCGATTATGGCAATTGCACGAAGTTTGGACGAGCGACCAAGCCGTTTTGGCAGTACAGGATTCCCGATGTATGGTTTCAACGTCAAGCTGATCAACGAACTGACCGGTCAGGAATGTGGCGCTAACGAAAAGGGAATGCTGGTTATCAAAGGCCCTCTTCCTCCCGGTTGTATCCAGACCATCTATAGAGATGATACCCGTTTTATCAATACCTACTGGAAACATTTTGACCAACAAGTCTATTCAACATTTGACTGGGGGATTCGCGACAGCGACGGTTACTATTTTATTCTGGGGCGTTCTGATGATGTCATTAATGTTTCAGGCCATCGTCTGGGAACACGAGAAATTGAAGAATGCGTCGCCAGCCATGAAGACGTGGCAGAAGTTGCGGTGATTGGCATCAAAGATGAAGTAAAAGGACAAACAGCGGTTGCTTTTGCTGTTCTCAAGGAAGGACGGGAAATCCAGAATGCAGACCATTTTGCTGCGTTGGAAAAAGCACTCATGGCATTGGTGGATAAAAAAATCGGCAGTGTTGGCCGCCCGGCACGTGTCTATTTTGTGACTCAATTACCAAAAACTCGTTCAGGCAAAATGCTTCGCCGGACGATGCAGGCTATTTGTGAAGGACGTGAGCCAAGTGATATTGCCTTGATTGAGAACCCTGCTTCGCTGGATGTCATTCGAGACGCAGTTTTCCATTAAAAAACCAGATGGAGGATATGCTCAATGACAACAACTAATATTTGGTATGGCCTGGGCTGATGGACAGATCATCCATGCAACATGAGCCATACCAAGTATTCTGACCGCTGATAATTGCCTTACCCGATAAAATCATTCCCCTCATATTTGTAAAATGATGCAGCGCTATACCCAATGGGTTTCAAGATGTCGCGCGACGGCAAAACGTCTCTTTTGTTTAGCTCATATTTAATGATGCAGAGTTAAGATACATCTGTACTACATTTCCCAGCTACTTTTACCCATTCCCGCTCCGTCCCTATACGGAGCTTTTTTTTATCCATATTACCCAATGATTTTTTTATTAATTCATTGGGTACAGGCATAAGGCCGGTTACATGTGACTCACAAAATAACGATATAAACGGGCCGCTCTTTCTGGTGGAAGTTCAAGGATTTTTTTATTCATATAAATATACATGTCACAACTTTTTACTTTATCAGTACTGCCACTTTGCAGAGATTCCAACAAAGTAATATCGTCACCATATTTCTGCGCCAGAGCAAACTTCACCGCTTCCAGATCTTGTAAAACAAGTTCACCATCTTCTACTGAAAATTGGCGTTTTTTCCCATCATAAGAGGCAATCAGCATCTCTCTGTCAGCTTGTAAGCGCTGTTTATACAATTCCTTTGGAAAGGATTTTGCTATTTTTTCTATATCAGAAAAACGGTTATTTATCGTCGGAAAAAGAAAATTAAAACATTGTTCAGCACTTTTTTGCTGTAGAAACTCCATTTGTTTAACTATCACACTCACCTGAGAAATAATATTTTCATCAGGGGCAAACAAAAAACGGCTATCGAGCAATGCAATAATTTTATTTAAAATCACCATTTTTATTTCATCATTACCCTTCCCTTCTTTCTTTAATGTCGAAACTGTCTGTTTAAGTTCATCATAAACTTTTGGGTCTTTGTCTCTAATCGTAAGAAAAATAGGTAAATCAATTTTTTCCATCACAGACTCAATGCCATCTATGACAGAATCATTTTGGCCTTTCAATACCTTAAAATAAAACAAATTCCAACCCGACATTACAACTAAGAAAATAACAATAGAAACGGTTTTACTAATCAGTCCCTTATTTCTCATAAACCAAAAAATACTACCGATAACACCACAAAAAATAACACTAAAAACAATGCCATGCCAATCCATTTCTTATCCTTTCCTCTCTGTAAAGATGAAAAAACATTATCCATAAAACTACCTACACAAGCACTCATTTATCAAAATAACTTTAAATAAAATAAAAATAATCACTCAATTTATAATAATCATAAATAATTAAAAACACATGTAATCACCAAATAAATACATCATAAAAAAATAGGGTTCTAAAAGTACCCTATGTGATTATTTTCGGATTTATAAAACAATGTGAGTTAGTGCGTTATTTCAAGTTCTTTTATAGCAGCCTCTACCCACTCTACCATCGCAGGATGTTTCAGTATGCGATCAATCCACTGCTGATTAATAACGGAAAATTTCAACCCATAAGTTCGGGCGCGTAAAGCCACTGGCGCATAAAACGCATCAACAGCAGTAAATTTATCCCCCGCCAGCCATTCACCGCCAAATTTAGCCAACCCTTCTGACCAAAGGGCATTAATTCGGTCAATATCACATTGCAATTCAGGCGTGATTTCAGGCAACTCAGTTCGAACGGAACAATTCATTGAGCAAATTTGGCGTAATGTAGCAAATCCAGAGTGCATTTCTGCCGCCGCACTTCTCGCCCATGCCCTGGCTATTTTATCTGATGGCCAGACCTGAGCATGATCCTCTGCAATATATTCCGCAATTGCTAACGAATCCCAAACTGTAATATTTTCATCAATCAGGCAAGGAACCAACCCTGTTGGTGAGAATGCTTTGAATTTCTCATAGCTGCTTTTACCATCTTCAAAATAACTAAGCCGCTCATTAAAAGGAATATCCAACGCTTTGAGCAAAATCCACGGACGCAGTGACCAAGAAGAATAATTTTTATTGGCTATCCACAATGTATACATCGTCTCTCTCGTTTTGATAATAAAATGATATGGTTGCACAAAAAAATATTACTATGCCGGATAAAATACCATACCGGATAAAATCCTATACCGGCTAACAATAGGAAACAGACAAACAATAAAAATTATATTTCCCCAATAAAATAATAAATCACCTCTCTATTTTAAATGATTATTAAATAGTTACCAATATAAAAAATCTCGAAAAAACATAATTAACAACAATTAACTATAAAACTAGATTAAACTCACCAAAAACCAAAATAATCAGACATAAGAAATAACCAAAAGAAATAGACAAAACAAAAGATTCACTTTAATCTCATCTGAAATAGTATAACTTGATTTTATCATTGATAAATTTTGACATTCTTAAACAAATTATTTGCTTAAAATCCACTAAAATAAAATTTCATTTTTATCTACTATAATATACAAACTTTTTAACTAAGAACCTGCTCCAGTAGGTATTTATTATGCTATTAAAAAATACTTCCACACGCTTTGGTCATATTTCTGTTTTAATCCATTGGGTAGCCGCCCTTGCTGTTTACGGGATGTTTGGCCTTGGATTATGGATGGTGACATTAAGCTATTACGATACCTGGTATCATCGCGCACCGGAACTTCATAAGAGTATCGGCATACTTCTTTTCATTGTCATGGTCATTCGGGTCATATGGCGATTTATCTCTCCCCCACCAAAACCACTGGCAAGTTATAGCCTCTTTACACGCATCAGCTCAATACTTGTTCATTTAACGCTCTATATTGTTCTGTTTGGCATTTTAATCAGCGGTTACCTGATTTCTACCGCAGATGGTGAAGCTATTAGTGTTTTTGGGTGGTTTGAAGTCCCCGCCACTCTTACAGAGCAAGGAATACAAGCTGATACTGCCGGGGTTATCCATCTCTACTTTGCCTGGATTGTTGTAGTGGTTTCGCTACTGCATGGGCTGGCGGCATTAAAACATCACTTTATTGACCGCGATATCACCTTAAAAAGAATGTTTGGTTGCAATCCCGATAAGAAATAATTTTTGGAGAATGATTATATGGTTAATAAGACTGTACTGAAAAAAGCGCTAGCCGGCCTGACAGCAGGCGTTTTATTGATGGGCACCAGCTCAGCAATGGCTGCTAACTATAAAATCGATACTGCCGGTCAACATGCCTTTATTGAATTTCGCATTCAACATTTGGGTATAAGCTGGCTTTACGGTGGCTTCAGAAAATTTGACGGCAAATTTACCTTTGATGCCCAAAATCCTGCCGCAGATAAAGTTAATGTCATTATTAAAACAAACAGCGTTGATACGAATCATGCTGAGCGTGATAAGCACTTACGCAGCCCTGATTTCCTGAACACAGAAAAATATCCAGAGGCTAAATTCACGTCAACCGAAGTGAAAAAAACAGGGGAAAACTACACCATCATCGGTGATCTGACATTAAATGGCATCACCAAGCCAGTGACACTGAACGCCAAATTAACCGGGGAAGGCAATGATCCTTGGGGCGGATACCGTGCAGGCTTTGAAGCTAATGGGAAAATCAAATTGAAAGATTTTAATATTAAAGGCGATTTGGGGCCAAAAAGTCAGGAAGTCGAGTTAGTCATTTCTGTTGAAGGTGTGAGAGAAAAAGCTTAATCGTGAAAGAACGCGGTAAACTAAACATACCGCGTTCTTTTTTTATGTTTTATGGCTTCATAACCGATAGAGATCGATTATCGACGTCATACTTTAGTGACACACCATGCTGATTGAGCAATCAATTCATCAACATGGCGTGTGATCGATTCCAAAGCATTATGAGCTGCATAATCTGCTTTAATAATCTGTGCCTGCTGACGCCATATAGAAGAGGATAATATCTTTGTCACTGCCTGATATAGCTGTTGCTCACTTGGTGTGTCAGTATGCAGGCTGATGCCACAACGTGACCAGATTACGCGAGCAACTGCTTCCAATTTACCATCTCCTGTTCCTGCAACCACTAGCGGAACACCATGACGAATAGCAGAACTCAGTGAACCATAACCCCCATTAGTAATGAAAACTGATGTACGAGGAAGCCAGTGTTCAAAATTGAGATATTCCACCACTCTGGCATTTTCTGGAATTTCTTCTCCTGGTTTGTTAAAAGAACGACCGCCTGTAATCGCCAAGACCCGAACTGGCAGGTTTGCCAGCGCCCGCAATGTAGGCAACAATAATTGGTTAAAATCAATATTTGCCAGTGTTCCCTGAGTCACCAGGATCAACGGCTGGCTTTCATCCGGCCAATTTATCTGAGTGTTATCATCCTCCACTTTCACACCCAATGATCCGATAAACTCCACCGTTTCAGGTAAATCATCACGGGAAAATTCAAATGACTGAGTTGCCAGTTGCAAGAAACGATCCACACTACTCATCAAAACATCGTTGTGATCTCTGGTCAGAGGCGGACAATCTACAGCAGCCAGTGCCTGATTAAAGGTTTCCCTGACTTGTTTGATCAACTGTTGTGTTTCCTCATCCACCAATTGTTCACGAGTTAAATCGGCGGGTAACAATTCAGGCGGGATACGAGGCCCCCAGAATATAGTATCTCTTGATGACCACGACAGTGGCGTAACACCAATGGCAATCACAGGAATACGTTCACCAGCCGATTTCTGCAATAATGGCAGTGCTGCATAAAAGGTATTGTCGATAATCAAAAGATCAGCTTGTTCTTCTTCAAGTACCTGCATTAATTGGCTGGATAACACCGGGATTGGAGTTGCAAAAAACTGCCTCACTGCCAGAGCCATCTGGGTATTTCCGGGAGAATACTCTGCCCGTTCAGGGAAGTGTTTTTCCAGACAACGGTAATCAATATCCACTTGCTTATCGAAAGGAACAAAACTGGCTCCCAACGCTTCTGCCTGCTGTTGAAAAAGAGAACCACTGAATATCGTTACATCATGTCCCTGCCCTACTAAATGCTCCGTAATAGTAAATATTGGAAAAACATGGCCTGGGGTTGCAACAGCGGCTAAGACAATACGAGACATTAATCAAAACTCCTTTAAAGCAACTTTGACTTAATCCAAATCTGAAACTGAAATAGTGCGAAAACTGTGATTTTCACAAACAGGTTCGCCATGGATATGTACCCGCTGGATATGACGAGGAGAGCGGGAAATAAAAGCTTCGCGTCCATGTAATAAAGTAAAATTATCGCTGATGGCAATATCGCCGGACTGCCATTGGTGAGAATATAAATAACGCGGATCATATAAACGCCCGTATAGCGCTTTTTCCAGTGTTTCCTGCTCTTCCTGTGATAATCCGTGCATGACTAAAGAGTGATGATCGGCATATTTCTCATCTTCTTTATTCATCGGCTCATTGTAACGAAGTACCCATCGCTTACCGTCAGGATGAGGACAAATCAGCGGTGAAACAACTTCTCCGCCATAATGTGTCACCTTACTTGTGCGATACGTAATCGTTATATCTTTCCACTTATTGCGCTCGTCATCGCTGGCATCAGCAATTAATTTCTCAGTATTGACGAAAGTGGTTCGCCCTCCCTGAGCCGCCTCTGGTGCAGCCACGCAGTGAAATATCTGAAATTCAGGGATTGTCTCCCTGTACATTCCATCCCAATGTAACGGTAAATTACCGCTGTCCAAAACATGATCAGAGGGTTCAGGATGTTCCATCACATCCAATACCGCACCAAATGACCACATCATGATTTCACCCCAACGGCGGGAATATTCTGTCAACTTTTCTTTATCCGTAAAACCAGACTGGAATCCGCGCAATACAACCAACAGATGAGTGCGGGCCAATCCACGCAGGGCATCAACCGACAATGTGCTGATATCTTGATCTGGATAATTAGGTGTAATCAGCAACCCAAACGGTTTTACCACTTCAATATTGCAATCAAGTTCATATATATCCATGATTTTTCTCTCAAAATTTGGTATATCAAAGGGTTATTCTGCCTGTGCAGTCTTTAGGGGTTTTGTTTGTTGATTTTCTTCAGATACCCTATCAATCAAGTAATGGCTTGGCACACCACGAATTTCGATCAATTGTCCCTGCATCCGTTTCACTTCATCACTTTTCATCAGAACGAACTGACCATTAATGTTGGCAGCCACACCGTGCCACGGTGTCAACCAATCATCCCGGGTCGGCATCATATGAATACCAATTTTGATGCTGTCTACAGGCTGTGGATGAATGGAGAGACGAATTGCCAATGGGAATTGCTCCGCAAGCAGGTTACCCCAAGCCCAACTACGCTGGATAACCCCAACAGATCGCTGACGTGCATCTTTCTGCAACGCATTTTTCGATCCTGTATATTCTGGCAATAAACTATCCTCATAAAGAAAACGCGTAATAGCCCGATATAATCGAATACCTTCTTCGTTTTCTTTGAGAGTTTCCTTAATCTCCTCTATTGAAGATGCGTAACGGCTCACCAATAATTCACGTAGTTGATCATAATCATTGGTATATTGAGTGAGTGATTTAACATTGCCGAGATTGAAAACTGAAAGATGAGTTGCCCCTAATTCTTGCAGTAACTTTTCAATTTCCAATTGGTAATGAGTAATGGTGTTATCATCAACCCGAATAAGATCACTGAATACATGTCCATCAGAACAAATAACAATATTTGCTCCAGGCGGATAATAAAGCTGAATACGCTGGCAAAGAGAATTTAAAAAAATTAATGATAATTTTTCCGCCATATCAGGCACCTTACCTAATACTTTACGGGGGTTTGGTGATTTTGTCGGAAACGCTGGCAAAATGCACTCAATGGGCTTATTTTGCTCCACAAATGCACGAATACGTGGTAGCTGAACTTCTGAAACTCTCTTTTCTTCATATTGCAGCGAATGTTCAGACTCCGGGAAACGCCGCCTATACTGTAATAATTCATGCAGAATCTTATTCGACACTTTCTCTATGTCAAAATGTTCCATAACTCTTTCCTAATTTATTACATCTACACTATAGCCAACTAAAGTTACGTTGGCAGAACGTAAATAATTATATTTATAAAATACCAACTCACTTGCTTCTTTATATAGACAAACAAAAAAAATATAGAATAAAAATTCATAAGATATAACCAAAGCACAGATAAAAAACATTATGGCTTTTATCTTATTTAGTTGTGCTTATAACATTTCCATAAAAATCACGAGGCTAAATATATATCATTATAATTTCACAAAACAATTAAATTTTTTAAAAAAATAATTCAATTTTTTTGACATTGAAACTTAAACTAAATAATTAGGGTATTTTCTGCAAAAATGATTCCCCTAAGCTATATTAATTAAACATCTAATATTATTTATTATAGGAACGAAAAAACGTGAATAATGAATTTACCAATCAATTTGAGAAAAGGATGAACACACTGCCATATGTTCATAATCAACTCATTAAATCCCGATCCGTTATCATTTCTGGAGAAATTAATCAGCAACTCGCTGAAAAAGTCATGACCCAATTGCTAATTTTGCAGGAAATCAGTCATGAACCAATAAAAATATTTATCAATAGCCAAGGTGGCCATGTTGAAGCAGGAGATACCCTGCATGACATGATTAAGTTCATCAAACCAGAAGTCATGATGATTGGTACGGGTTGGGTTGCAAGCGCTGGTATCACCATCTTCCTTGCCGCCAACAAAGAAAATCGTTACTCACTGCCAAATACTCGTTTTATGATCCACCAGCCTTTAGGTGGCGTTCAGGGACGCGCTTCAGATATCGAAATCGAAGCCAGAGAAATATTAAAAATCCGCAACCGCATAAATAGGCTGATCAGTGAAGCAACCACTCATCCCTTAGACAAAGTAGCAAAAGACACCGATCGTAATTACTGGATGGAACCAGAAGAAGCGCAAAATTACGGTATCGTCGGACAGATTATTCGTCATTGGAATGAGTTGCAATCATTCCAATGAGAACTGTTTTTCTGTCAGGCAACACAGGCGATATTATCCAAAATCAATAATAACCGCCTGATTTCTTTATCATCTGCCTAAGTTATTGGGCATTTTCGTTTTATCCAGCATCCACAAAAAATCCTTCTCTGTAACAGGCTCAAAACCAAATTTTCTATAAAGCCCTCCCGCAGTAGAAGTTACCAACGCCACATTTTGTACATGAGGAATGACCGGATGTTGCAAAATACATTCCACCAGCCAACGTCCTAATCCTTTTTTCTGGTATTCATCAATAACAAATACATCTGAGATATAAGATAATATGGCAAAGTCAGTTATTAATCTGGCAAATCCAATTTCTTTATCGCGATGAAACAGTCCAAAGCATAAACTATTCTCTATCGCAGTTTTGACTCTTTCAAACTCAATGCCGCGCGCCCAAAATAATTGCGATAATTCACTATATACGAAATGAATATTAATTTTTCTCTTATCTGTTGTTATCCAATATTCACCTCGTTCCCATGTTATATTTTTCTCCATCATTTTTCCTTTTAAGAAAAGTTTGAACTGTGAAGAAAATTTATCATAAAAATGAGAAAAAAAGCCACGCTATAGCATGACTTTTCAAAATGAGAGGAATATTAATTAATAAATCAAGCTTCTTTCTGTAATAGTATCCGATATATCAATCCACCAATAGCACCACCAATTAATGGTATCAACCAAAATACCCAAAGTTGCTCCAAGGCCCAGGTTCCTTGAAAAATAGCAACTGCTGTACTTCTTGCCGGGTTAACCGACGTATTGGTCACAGGAATACTGATTAAGTGAATAAGGGTTAAAGACAGACCAATAGCTAATGGTGCGAAGCTTGCCGGCGCATTTTTATCTGTTGTCCCAAGAATGATCATCAAGAAAAATGCGGTTAATACTAATTCAATAATAATTGCAGCCTGTAATGAAAAACCACCTGGAGAATGTTCGCCGTAACCATTAGAGGCAAAACCACTTGCCGTTGCATCAAAACCACTTTTACCACTGGCGATAAGATAAAGCACTGCTGCTGCCGCAATCCCGCCAATCACTTGGGCAATGATATAAGGAATGACATCTTTTGCAGAAATACGTCCTCCTGCAAATAATCCCAATGTTACCGCAGGATTAAAATGCCCTCCTGAAATATGCCCCACGGCATAGGCCATTGTCACCACAGTTAAACCAAAAGCCAGAGATACCCCCACAAAACCAATCCCTAGCTGCGGAAATGCTGCCGCTAAAACAGCACTGCCACATCCACCAAACACCAACCAAAAAGTACCAAAGAACTCTGCTGATAATTTTTTAAACATTCTACGATTCCTCAATGATATTTGCATAAATGCAAAAGAATCCAAAAACAGTTTAGTTAGTATTTTTAAATATGGGCAAGGAATCACAGACAGAAAAAAAGAAGAAACAAATATCATCAATGTGAGCTTAAGATTCAGTTTATTACAGGATGCTCTACTGTTAACTTGGTGACAAATAATGTTGTAGAAACATCTTATTTATTGAAAATATTAATCATTTGAAAACAGAAAATAATGTTATAAATCGAACAACCTGAGTTTAATATAACGAAAACTCAGGTTGTTGATTTACCAAGTCAATAGATTATTTATGCACTGCTTCTTTGACTTCATCCGATGCCTGCCAAATACGATATTTGACTGTCATCGATTTTGGTGTATATACCACGATAGGTAATTTGCTGTTATAACGTATGGCCGCATCTTTACCTAAATTAACCTGAACAAAGCGTACCGTTTTTTCCTTGGTTGGACATGCCATTTTTGTTGAAACGGGGCCAGAGACTTTATTTAGCTCATAATAATTATATCCCCATCCTTCCAGTACTTTTGTCTCCAACTTGCCACCAAACCAATGATGGTTACAATCCACTTTCATGTCCTTGCCAATCATCAACTCAACCATGTAGTTGTTTTCATGCTCTTGCTGAGGAAGTTCAATCACACTGCGTACCATTCCCTCAGGAGCAGCAGGATAAGGTGCTACATCTTCCAGTTTTTTGTCAGCGAAAACAGAAGTCGATACCATCAAAGCAGCTAAAGGAAATAGATATTTTTTCATATATCACCTCTGAATATATTTAAAAAGGAGATTGAATCATAACAACAAAAATACTGATGTGAATTATGTTTTTTTGGCAATGCACTGATTTTTGGGCTTATTCCATAAAATTAAAGTATATGCAATAAAAGTTAATATTAATTATTATTAACAATAAGTTAGACATACAAAGAGTACCCGATCTTTTTATGTGATATCTCTCAAATCTGAGATTACAATGGGCTGCTACACTCATATAGTGTGGTAGTAAATTTCGTATAGGAGGTCTCATGTTTCCAGAATATCGTGATTTAGTATCCAACCTGAAAGAATCTCATCCCCGCTTCCAATCCCTGTTTGAAAAACATAACCGACTTGACCACGAGATAACCCAGCTTGAAGGCCCAAATGGAACTGGCTACAGCGATAAAGTTATACGTCTGAAAAAAGAAAAATTACACATCAAAGATGAGATGCAAAGGATTTTGCAGGCAGAATCTCAGAAATAGTCCTGCCAATAATTTTAACGCCTGCTTTGTTAATAAGTAGGCGTCATAGAAAGTTCTCGATTAGAGAACCGCGCCAATTCCACATCCATAAAAAAGCCACCATAATGGTGGCAAAAACTGGAGCAATGATTTCTTCGTTATTTATTGTGCGGCAGCCGCTTTCTGGCGAGGTTGTCTCTTAGCTTTTGCCTTTGGATGCGGCGTTACATTCTGGACTTCACCCGGCTTAGAAATGAAACGGACAAAGGTTTCATGGCTGACGAACGTTGCTCCACAATTGATGTTCTGACATTGGTTATAGCGCTCCTTTGTTTGGCTTGAATGCTCAAAGCTGCTACGAGTATGCGCTGACTGACCACACAGAGGACACTTAATCATATTGTTCACCTTTCTGAAATCGTTATCTTGAAATAACTGTCTTGAAATAACATCATCTCGTCTGGTGAACAATATACAAAAGATCTCATATTGAGATCAAGAACTCATTTCAAATTCATCGATTTTTATTTCGAGATCTAATGATGTCGTAAAACCACTGTTATTGAGCGTGTGAGTGACTTTGACCAAAGTCCAGTCAGTTTCATCAATTTCTGGCTTAAATCCCTCTAACTGGATGGGAGTTTCAGGATAAATATCAGCACGCCCCAAGGCTAATGTGATAGAGAACTGCGCAGCTCCTCGTTGCATTTTTTTCCACATGGCGATAGCGGCACGCTCTGCACTTTCTTTGTTAGAATAAATACGCGAAAGCGTCAGAATATTCTCCTGAGTTCCCACCAAATAGCTTGCAGATTCTTGCTGTTGCGTAGTTGTTTGATGATGTTCAACCGTTGATTCACGCTGTTCTTCATACGATAAGCTGGCTTCAATATCGAGATCTGCTTCTACTTCGATACTACTGTTACCTTTTTTTTTCTTTTTATTCCCCTTTTTAATATAAGTCGGTTTTCCACGACCTTTAGTTTTTGGATTTTTCTTCGCCAAATTAACTTTGCCAGGTGCAGGTGGTTTAGGTTTAAGATCTTTTTCCTTTTTAGAGGATTGTGGTTGCTTTTTCCCGGAAGAAGCATCCTCTTTTTTAGTGGTTTTTTTGTTTGTTTGAGAAGAATTCTTGTCTGATGATTGGCTACTACCACTTTCATATTCAACGACAAGTTCAATTTTTCCTTCCTCTGATTCCATTCGCTTCAATTTAACTGTCTGTTTAGTTGCTGTACGTGTGTCCACCCATTGAGCAACAACACCAGTATAGGCCTCACGATCGGAAAGAGAGAATCTGTGATTATCCCCTGATTTACGCGTAATCAGTACAGGCGAAATATGCTTACCATTCACCGTCTCATTCTGCCCCTGCTGAACAAACAATAATTCGCCATTTTTGACTGAAGCGATTGCACCTTCTTGTTTTGCCAATCGAGTCAAAAAGCTGACGTCAGATTCATTTGTTTGATCGATATGCATAGAGATATTTTCTAACTCTGAGCTTATCTTAAACGCCAATTTATTTCTGGCAGCGATGGTACTGACAATACTGCCTAAAGTGCATTTATGGTAAGACGCCTCCCGTTTCACATTCAGATCACCACGAAAATCTGCACTGCGGGCACGAATGGTTAATCGATCTGGCGCACCGACATGTTCAATTTCATCAACAACAAATTTTCCTTTCGGCGTTAAGGAGTGGCCATGCCACCCCAGTTCTAATGTAAGAATATTGCCACGACTAGGCATCATCAGCATGCCATCTGCATCATCCAACTCAATATCGAGCTGGTCTGATTCCAGACCACGATTATCCGTCAATGTTAATGACATCAGGCGTGATTGGATCTTCCCACTGATATCCTTATTGTTGATTTCAAGACGAAAAGCGGGTTTACTGACTTTTCCAGTGACCAAATCAAATTGGGGAACCCAATCCGTGTCGGGTATCCACTTTTCAAAATCGCTCATGAGAACACTCCCCTGACTTTACCGACAACATCGTCTTTGATATCAGAAAGCTGATCCTGCAAGTCGCCTAACATGTCGAGCAAATTATTGTCAACACGTCGCAAAGTCAGCGTGAAACTGATTTTTCTGGCTGCACCGCCTGACATAAATTCTGTTTTAGTTTCATCAATGCTTTCGATAACGAACATACCGTAAATGGCACCACTGCCATCAATAAAAGACCACGCCTTGCCACTATCTGCCATCACTTTCAATGCAGTTAATGAAAGTGAACCACCTGTCAATTCAGGATAAAGCTCCCCTGATAGCGTGATCGTATCATTGTCTGAACCGACAAACTGCCATGCAGGCCGCGCTCCCACGCGGCTGTTGAAGGCATGTCGCCAACTCTGTTTATATTGAAAAGTTTGATAGGGCGTTGTTTTCAGCATAAAAACAAACAAACCAAGTGCAGCCATCATGAGAAATCTTCTCCTCTGTCCGAAAGTGAACTACGCATACGCGCCTGGTGCATACGTTCCTTTTGTTCCAATTCCTGCCTGACCATACGGGCAATATCCTGCGCGGATTGTCCCTGGGCGCCATAGACATAGATGTTATATTGCGGTGCTGCGCCACTGTATTGCTGTGGCTGGCTCCGCTCCCGTTTCGCCTGCACTTCCTCATAAGCGTGAGCAGGTAAACTCTGCGCGTGTAATGGTGCATCCTGCGCCGCAATCGGCAGTGACATTGAGCTAACGGCAAGACCCAAAGCAGCGAATTTAGCGGTATTTTTCCGGTTGGTAACATTAGCTGGGCCATTGATAATTTCAGGGCCATATTCCCCTACAAGGCCTTGTTTTCCAGCAGGAATAAATCCGCCTTTATCATGTCGAGTAATCTGTATTGCCTGCTGAGATGTTTCGCTCTTGGTCATTTCCTGTGATGTTTTTACAGTAACTGCCTTTTTATCATCACCAGACCACCACGATTTAAACCAATCAGTAATAGAGGCAAATTTACTTTTCAGGTTCTCCCATTTTTCTTGAATACCAATTAGCAAACTATCGATCATTGCTGAGCCAGCCGCTTTTAATTTTTCGGGAATAGCCTGAACATCAGCAACAATTTCATTCCATCTATCTGAAATTGATTTTTTTACGCTCTCCCAAATTTCTAAAGTATTCTGTTTAACGGATTCCCAGGCACCACTGATTTGAGTTTTGATATTTTCCCAAGTTGTAAAAACGCTTTGCTTAATGGATTCCCATTTCTCGTTTAATACAACTTTAATCGCTTCCCAAACTTCTGAGGTACTTTGTTTAATGGAATCCCAATTTTGATAAATAATGCCGATTAATCCCCCATTCATGAAATAACTTTTAATACTTTCCCATGCACTATTGACAAGGTTTTTAATTCCTTCCCACGCACTGCTAAAGATATTTTTTACGTAATTCCATAATGCAGAGAATTTCTCTCCTAATGTTCCCCAATTCTGCCAAATATAAATAGCAGCCATTGCGATAACACCAATAATGGCAAGAATGGGGTTCGCCATCATGACACGGCCAACAATCATTATTGCACGACCCAGTATACTGAAAGCATTACCTAAAAAGCCTAAACCTTTCGCACCAATACTTCCCAGCATTCTTATACTATTGCCCAAAAAGCCAAATACTTGTTGTCCAATACTTCCTAGTCTTCCTATACTTTTTCTTAATCCTACAAAAATACCGTTTTTGTTACCGCTATTGAATAGTGTATTTAATGAATTCCTGAGAAAATCAAAAACTTTCCCTCCAATACTACCCAATATATTGAGGCTACTTCCCAAGTAATTAAATACTCTTACACCTAATTGGCCAAATATACTTAAGCTAATTCTCAAAGAGCCAAAAACTCGTATCCCCAACTGAGCAAAAATATTCAAACTAATTTGCAATGAACCAAAGATCCGGACGCCTAACTGCCCAAAGATATTCAGTCCAATACGCAATGAGCCAAAGATCCGGACGCCTAATTGTCCAAAGATATTCAGTCCAATACGCAATGAACCAAAGATTCGGAGACCCAACTGACCAAAGATATTCAGGCCAATACGCAATGAGCCAAAGATCCGGACGCCTAATTGCCCAAAGATATTCAGCCCTATACGCAACGAACCAAAGATCCGGAGACCCAACTGACCAAAGATATTCAGGCCAATACGCAATGAGCCAAAGATCCGGACGCCTAATTGCCCAAAGATATTCAGCCCTATACGCAACGAACCAAAGATCCGGAGACCCAACTGACCAAAGATATTCAGGCCAATACGCAATGAGCCAAAGATCCGGACGCCTAATTGCCCAAAGATATTCAGCCCTATACGCAACGAACCAAAGATCCGGAGACCCAACTGACCAAAGATATTCAGGCCAATACGCAATGAACCAAAGATCCGGACGCCTAATTGCCCAAAGATATTCAGCCCTATGCGCAATGAACCAAATATTCGGATGCCTAATTGCCCAAAGATATTCAGGCCAATACGCAATGAGCCAAATATTCGGACGCCTAACTGCCCAAAGATATTCAACCCTATACGCAATGAGCCAAAGATCCGGACGCCTAACTGCCCAAAGATATTCAGCCCTATACGCAACGAACCAAAGATCCGGATACCCAACTGCCCAAAGATATTCAGGCCAATACGCAATGAGCCAAATATTCGGACGCCTAACTGCCCAAAGATATTCAGCCCTATGCGCAATGAGCCAAAGATCCGGACGCCTAATTGCCCAAAGATATTCAGGCCAATACGCAATGAACCAAAGATTCGGAGACCCAACTGCCCAAAGATATTCAGGCCAATGCGCAATGAACCAAAGATTCGGATACCCAACTGCCCAAAGATATTCAGGCCAATACGCAATGAGCCAAAGATCCGGACGCCTAACTGCCCAAAGATATTCAGGCCAATACGCAATGAGCCAAAGATCCGGACGCCTAACTGCCCAAAGATATTCAGGCCAATACGCAATGAGCCAAATATTCGGACGCCTAACTGCCCAAAGATATTCAGGCCAATACGCAATGAGCCAAAGATCCGGACGCCTAATTGCCCAAAGATATTCAGTCCAATACGCAATGAACCAAAGATTCGGATACCCAACTGCCCAAAGATATTCAACCCTATGCGCAACGAGCCAAAGATTCGGATACCCAACTGCCCAAAGATATTCAACCCTATGCGCAATGAACCAAAAATTCTAATTCCTATCTTTCCAAAAATATTTAGCCGAACTTTCAATGTTCCAAAAATCTGAATAGACAAAATACCAAAGATACGGAAACTAACTCTCAGAGAGTCAAAAACTCTTATACCAACACTGCCAAAAATTTTTATAGAATTAATCAGAATTTGAAACGATGCCTTCACTGAATTAGTGGGAAATTTCAAAACTTTTTTAATTTTTTTCAGCGTACCAAATAAAATTGTTATTTTTGGATTAATATTAATAATCAACTTATCTAGCAATGTAAAATTGTTAGTTATATTTCCAGACACACCAAGGTTAAATTCATTTTTCTTACTGTATGAATTTTCTTGTCTAATATTCTGCGTAGTTTGAATAATATTGGCTGATTGGCTAGCGGCGCTGACTTGTACTACTTCAGTGGAATTTTTCTGCGCAGAGAAAGATTGTTTAATGGTTTGATTATAGGCCTTAAGATCGGCACGCATACGCGCAGTTTCCTGCGCATAACCTATAATGGGTTTTAATCCTTCAACAGTCTTATTAAGTTTTTTAAACTGGTTATAAATTTTATCAACTGAACCTACCAGTTTTTTCTGATGCTGTTGAAAAGATTTAAAGGAACTGGTCAGCTTACCAACAGTACTCAGTACCTTGTTAAGCTGTGACTGTATATTACTCATTTTCTGCACCACTTCTTAAAATGGCCCGATGTCGCCAGTCCAATAATTCCGGCAGTGACATTGCATCTGTGTCTGCCGGAGTCCAGTGAAAAACGGTGGCGATATCTGCCACCAATTCATCAACGGTTAATCGTTCTGGGAATCGGACTTGACCGACTTCGGCAACAAAAAATTGACCACCTCCACACTGAGATTAATCAGATCACCAGGTGACATCATTATCAGGTCATTTTTGGTCAATGCAGGGGTGGTAACACGCGGCAGGACAAGCAGCATAGAATCCACATCCATTTCCAGCAGTGCCTGTAAACGTGCACCGCGCAACGCACCGCTGTTAGGTTTGCGTACCATCACTTCCGTGATTTCGCCGTTGCCTCGCGCCAGTGGTGCTTCCAATTCGATGGTGCGCAGATCGTCATTTTGAGTATTCAGTGTTTCTGTCATGGTTCAACCTTGTTTATCCGATTAGAGACCTGTCTCAACAGGCACGATTAATACACTGATGAGACAGGAAATAAGTTTTAAAAAAGTTAATTGCTAAAAGAAGCGATTAAAAAAGACCGATAGCGCGGCGATGCTGCTCCAGACGATCTTCCCCACCTACTTTTTCAACCATGTTGATGGTGTCGATTTCAATCAGTTCTTCACCATTCCATGTCAGTTTGAAATAAGTATTTTTGGCAGTGATTTTGGTCTGGGTGTTATCCCCCTGTTTATAAGTGCCGTGATCGAACTCCTGGAAGCGACCACGCATCACAACTTCGACTGCAACCACTTCACCGTTATCTTCACTCTCAAAAGAGCCAGCAAAACGCAGCATGACACCGTCGGCTTTCGCGATGCCCCACTGTTTGTACAGTTGAGCTTCAACGCCGCCCAGAGTGAATTCAGCATCCAGTGCGCCTTCATCCAGACCTAAATCCACCATTGCGCTGCCATTCATGCCAGCACCGCGATAGGCTTCCAGCTTGCGGCTCAACTTAGGAAGAGTCAGTTCTTCCACGATCCCCTGATAGTTGTTGCCATCATTGAACAAGTTCAGGTATTTAAGTTTGCGAGGTAATGCCATCAGTTAGCCCCTTATTTATTGATACTTTTCGCGAAATCCATCAGGTAACTATCTGTAATGCGCTGGCGTAACATCATGTTTTCCAGTGGCGGTACAGGTGTATAGTCATAATCGATGGTCAGTTTGCCGGCTTTCAAGGTGTCTTTATCGTTGATTTTGTCGTCATACCAGCAACGACCGTCAATGATGTAGCCACCGGCTTTCAGCTCGCGGAACTTGGCATTGATACCTTCAATAATGTCGCGTACCAGTGATGGAGTCAGCGGTTTATCGATAGCCCACATGTGTGCTTCAGCCATAGTGTCAGCCAGAACCTGAGCGGTACGCGTGTAGCTTTCAAACTGGAACAGAGGATCATCAGCACAAGTGCGGGAACCCCAGAAACGGAAGCCATTTTTGCGGATCAGTGTAGTGATGCCACTTTTGTTCAGCAGATCAGCGTCAGTCGCGGTATCTTGCAGATCCCAGAAAACATCAGCAGACAGACCAGTCACACCGTTGACACCAACGTTGGACAGCGTTTTGTGCCAGCCAGTTTCCTGATCGATCTTAGCGCGCAGACCCAGAGCACGAGCCGTTGCATAAGCGATAGCTTCACTGTTAGTAATGGTATCCCAGCTCAAGAAATCCGGCCAAATCAGCATCAGCTCACGCTGATTGAAGTTGTCGCGATACTTGATCACTTCTGAGATATTTTTGCAGTTATAAGCGCTGACATAAGCCATTGCTTTCAGTTTCTGAGCGATACTAGCCAGTTCAACAGCAACAGCTTTTGAATCCAGACCTGGAACACCCAGAATACGAGGCTTAACACCGAGCTGGCTTTGTGCCGCCAACAGTGCCTGCATACCGGTTTTCTTACCTTCATCAGTAACGCCACCGATGATGTTAGAAATAGTGACTTCTTCAGATTCGCCCTCAGCAACACGTACAACAACAGTGATAGGTTGAGCCTGAGCTGCGATTGCTTTCAGTGATGCGGACAAAGTCCCTTTCTTACCAGCCTTACCACTGGCGCTCATAACGTCAGTAATCAGAACTGGAGTATTTAATGGAAATGTTTTTTCGTCTGCGTCAGGAGCAGTACAAACCATACCCACGATAGCAGTGCTAACTGTGGTGATGGTACGAGTACCTTCATTTATTTCCTGTACACGGACGCCGTGATGATAGTCTTGTGCCATATTAGCGGTTCTCCTGTTAAGGTGTGCTGATATATTGGCGGATTAGACGGGGGAAATCATTCGATTGGGGATGTGTGGGGGAAGGTACAAATCTATATTTACATTTTACTTATTAATCAATAAGTTGAATTGAAATTTAATTGATTTTTGAATAGATAGAGAAAAGTTGATGGTTTTGTTGGAATCAACCCTTAATTGACCAAAAAACAACCCTGTTTAGTGTGTTTTTTACACTCAAATCAGTTCAAAATTTATCCTTTTTCGTATTATTCGGGTTAATTCAGGATGTTGGTTATTTTTTGGCAAGCTAAAACCGTCGATTTTCATCGTTGATCTTTGGTTTTCAGGGTATATGGAGCGGGATCTTAGTTGGGATCGTTAGGATCTGGAGTTTCTGGAAAACCTCGGTTTGGCGGAAACCCAAAAGTTGGCCGCTGATGCATGGTCAAAATCTATTGTTAGAGAATTGGGTAATGGTGGAACATTTGCCAGTTGTAATACACCAGGGATATATAACATTGCTAT
>NZ_NKHR01000031.1:0-34177 GCF_014467285.1 Xenorhabdus sp. PB62.4
GAAACGCTGGCGAATACCCTGAAAAAGCAGGGACTGACCTATAAACGAACCCGCCTGTCGCTTAAAAAAAGCGCAACGAAACGGAGTTTGCAAAAAAATCCGCCTTGCTGAGCAAAATTAAGGCCGGGGCACAGTTAGGCCATTACCGTCTGGTCTATTTTGATGAGGCGGGTTTTGCCGCGTCTCCTCCAGTGCAATATGGCTGGAGTCCACGGGGTAAGCCCCATGAGACTGAGCCTCAAGCCCATGGCAGAAGGTCAGTTCTGGGGGCGTTAAATTACACGGACAACACGCTATTTTACCAGACAACCTCAGGCAGTATTACGCGAGCTGATGTGATTGATTGTTTAGAACAGGTCGCCAAACAAGGAGACAACCGTTTGACATTTTTAGTGCTAGATAATGCGCGTATCCACCATGGGATCGCGGAAAAAACCAGACATCGCTGGTTACAAGAGCACAACCTGCTTTTACTTTATCTTCCCGCCTACAGTCCAGAGCTGAATCTGATTGAAATCGTCTGGAAACAAGCCAAATATCACTGGCGACGTTTTATCACCTGGACTCAAGATACCATGGAGTATGAGCTAAATACGCTATTGGAAGGTTATGGTGATCAATTTGCAATTAATTTTTCTTGAGTACTTAATTACAGATTAATTAACTGTTTTATGCGAGTTATTTCTCATAGGAATATAGGAAATAACTCTAATTTACTGGCCCATTAATTTTTAATTACCTTTATTTTTATCTTTGGTCAGGACCTGAATTATAATAAGGTGATCACAAAGGATCACCTTATATTTATTATTCTTTCACTTCAAAACAGAGTTTCTGACAATACTACCTCGCACCGCCAATCGTTGCTGTCATTCTGATGTGACGATTGTCGGTGATTTCAAGGTTAGATAATACAACCAAGCGCGGTAATACACGGCGCAAGAAGCGAGAGAGTAACGGCCGCAGTGCGTGATTTACCAATAGCACTGGTGGTGCACCCAACATTTCCTGACGCTCCAACGCTTCTGCCGCCTGACGTTCAAGGCTTTCAGCCAAGCCCGGCTCTAAGCCGCCACCATTTTGCAGCGCTTGCAGCAGTAATCTTTCCAGACCGGCATCCAGGCCAATCACTTTGATCTCATCCGCTCCCGGGAACCATTGTTGAGCAATCGCCCTGCCCAGTGCAATTCGGATCATCGCCGTCAATTCATACGGATCTTTCTGTACCGGTGCGTGTTCTGCCAGCGTTTCAATAATGGTACGCATATCGCGAATCGGCACTTGTTCTGCCAATAGGTTTTGCAGAACTTTATGCAGCGTTGTCAGGCTGACGACATCAGGAATGAAATCTTCCGTCAATTTCGGCATTTCCTGACTAACACGCTCAAACAGTTGCTGTGCTTCCTGTCTTCCAAAGAGTTCACTGGAATGTTGGGAAAGCAAATGGTTAAGGTGAGTCGCCACTACGGTACTGGCTGCTACAACTGTATAACCTTGTACCTGTGCCTGTTCTCTTAAGCTGTCATCAATCCAGACTGCCGCCAGGCCAAAGGCCGGATCTGTCGTCAAATCCCCTTGCAGTTCACCTACAGCGCCACCCGGATTAATCGCCAGCCAGCGGCCCGGATGAGCTTCACCACGACCAATTTCGACACCTTTCATCATGATACGGTAACTGGCTGGTGCCAATTCAAGATTGTCACGGATATGCACGACAGGGGGCAAATATCCCACTTCTTGCGCGAATTTTTTACGAATACCACTGATACGACCAAGCAACTCGCCATTTTGGCGGAAGTCCACCATCGGGATCAAACGATAGCCAACTTCCATACCTAGCGGATCTTCCAATTGCACATCAGACCATGATGCTTCTGCGGTTTGTTGCTGTTCTTCTACCGCTTTTATCTCTTCATGTTGTGCCATAAGCGGATTTTTGTCCTTACGCAATAGGAAATAACCCACGCCTGCCAATGCTGCCGTAAACAATAAAAAGACAAAGTTAGGCATACCCGGCACCAAGCCGAGTAAGCCAAGTACACCAGCACTTAACATCATCACTTTAGGATTGTTGAAAAGCTGGGTTACCATTTGCTGACCAACATCTTCATCAGTCGCTACACGAGTTACGATAACACCCGCCGCGGTAGAGATGATCAATGCAGGTAACTGGGCAACCAATCCGTCACCGATAGTCAACAAGGTATAAGCTTCTGCCGCATCACCCAAAGCCAAACCATGTTGGGCAACACCAACAATCAAACCACCGATAACGTTGATCACCAATATCATCAATCCGGCAATCGCATCACCGCGCACAAATTTACTTGCACCGTCCATTGAGCCGTAGAAATCCGCCTCCTGTGTCACCTCAGCACGACGTTTTTTCGCTTCATCTTCGCCGATCAATCCGGCATTCAGGTCAGCATCAATCGCCATTTGTTTGCCGGGCATGCCATCCAGCACAAAACGCGCACCGACTTCTGCGATACGCCCTGCACCTTTGGTAATGACCATAAAGTTAATCAGGATCAAGATAACAAAAACCACGATACCTATCGCAAAATTACCGCCGACAAGGAAGTGACCAAAAGCTTCTACGACTTGCCCCGCGGCCGCTGAGCCAGTATGCCCTTCCATCAGGATAATTCGCGTGGAAGCGACGTTTAGTGACAGACGCAGTAAAGTTGAGAACAGCAGAATTGTCGGGAATGCGGCAAAGTCCAGCGTCCGACGGGTGAACATCGCCACCAGCAAGACCATGATGGAAAGTGCAATGTTGAAAGTGAATAACAGATCAAGCAGGAATGGTGGCAACGGCAGTACCATCATCGACAAGATCATGAGAATCAAAACAGGCCCCGCAAGCATTTGCCACTGGGAGCCTTTTATATTCCCCGGTAAACGATTTCCCGATAAACGTAGTAATGAGGCCAGATTAGCCATGACGATTATTTTCTCCAGCGAAATCCAGTGCTGGCGGCACTGGCAGATTTTCAGGTTTTTTCGGTTTCAGGCCACCTTCCTGTTTCCAACGTTTCAATTGGTAAACCCAGGCAAGCACTTCTGCGACAGCAGCATAGAGCGCCGCAGGAATAAAGCCGCCTACCTCAGCATGACGAAATAACGCCCTCGCTAAAGGTGGAGCTTCCAGTAACGGAATGCGATTTTCAGCACCGATTTCTTTAATGCGCAAGGCAATAAGCCCTGCCCCTTTTGCCAATACTTTAGGGGCGCTCATCTTTTTGCTGTCGTATTGCAAGGCAACAGCGTAATGGGTTGGGTTGGTGACAATGACATCAGCTTTTGGCACATCCGCCATCATGCGCTTACGCGCAGCCGCTCGCTGTTGTTGACGGATCCTTGCCTTTACATGGGGGTCCCCTTCTTGTTCCTTAAATTCATCCTTGATCTCCTGACGGGTCATTCTCAATTTTTTCAAGTGGCTGCGGATTTGATAAAGCACATCAAACGCCACCATCGGTATCAGCATAAATAAGACAACATAGCCGGCAAAAATCAGCATCATCATCGCATCACTCAACGCCATCAGCGGAGGCTGGGCAGTCAGGTTGAGCATGGCAGGCCAGTTCAACCAGATAAACAGCGCGGCACCGCTTCCCACCAATGATGCTTTCAGGATGGCTTTGAACAGTTCTGCCAACGCATTCATGGAGAAGATTTTCTTCAAACCAGAAATGGGATTCAACTTAGCCAAGTCAAATTTGATGGATTTTGAGCTGAATAACAGCCCGCCCATTAAAGCGGGTGCGCTGAGCGCAATTAAAACCAACCCGACAAAAACCGGCAGCAATGCCCAGACTGCCTGTTTCAGCAATCGGCCGACTTGTTGCACCATCTGTTTGTCATTACTAACCATATTGTGATCGAAGTTGAATCCTTCAAACACCATCAGGGAAAGATCATAGGTGATCGATTGTCCGCTCATCCAGAGCAGGCTTACGCCTCCAGCTAACATCAGGATGGAAGTGAGTTCCCTGGAACGCGCAATTTGCCCATTTTTACGGGCTTTTTCCCGTTTATGGGGCGTGGGTTCTTCGGTTTTTTCGAGATCGCTATCTTCAGCCACAGCTTTCCTTGGTGAGCGTTCGTTATTGCATGCAGAAAATTTGCCTTTGGAAAAGGGCAAATAAAATTGTGTTAAGCATGACAAAAGCCCAGAAATTCAATGGCGGGAACACTGCGAAATTTGCAGGGGTATTTGGGGAATTATGAGAGTGCCGGAGGCTGGATGCCTCCGGTATGGTCGGAACAGGTTATATGCCTTAAATTTGCCGCAAGAATAACTTTTTTTGTACGAAATCAATTAAGACAGCATGTTTCTTGAAAAAATCACCCCCAAGCAACCCGTCCTTCGTAAATGAAGCATCGATATTATCCAGCTTCATCGCATATATTTTATCTTTATTTTTTGAATGCGAGATTTCCATCGGGATGAAAGTACACTTCTCATCAGTGAGTGCCGGGTAAATACTGCTACAGGTAACGGTATCCTGCGGATTTGGAACTCGATCTGACTTTATTATCGAAATCGTTGAGCCTGTATCAAGCACCAGATCGCGCTTTTTACCACCAACCTCAACAGTAAGTATTAATCCTTCATCAGATAACTGAAAAGGAACTTCAACCCAGTCTGGATCGATCCAGGAATTTAAATTTGTGTCTTTATCAATGACAGTCAATTTCATACGGCCGTAATCGATAAGGAATCGATGATCGTGAAAGAAACCAAGACCGATCACTGAATATTCCGGGGGCGTTTCTTTCCCTGTCAACGTTACGCCCCATGGAGCAAATTCGGCACCTTCAATGTTATGAAATGGTTCACCGTTTACCGTGACATTTTTAATTATAAATTGTGCGTCTTCTTTCGCTTCTCCAAGAATATTCGTCGAACGTCTCTTTTGACCTGTAAATTTTAGAGACTTTATATCGTTGGCTATCTCTTTAGATAAGTGAAGCCCTGTGCTTGATCCTGTATCAAGCATTAAAGAATGCACTTTTCCATCAAATTCCAGTGTGATAAGCGGCGATGAAAACTTATCCCATGAGATAGGTAACTCCAGAGGAGCTGCCTGCACTTCAGTAATCTGCCATATCGCCATCAAAATGACGGGAATTAATTTTCTGTAGCTTAACAATTTGTTACTCCTAATCAGAAGATAATTCTCTCTTAGAGAGATTTATGTTAATCTCTCCTGCCTCTTATCAGCCAACATTAATCTGCCTTCACCACTGGTTTAATATCAATACTATCGGCATTAACATCACGGATATGGTCTTTCGTCAAACGATAGACAACCGGGCTGAGCATAGCAACCGCGATCAGATTCGGGATTGCCATCATGGCATTAAGGGTATCTGCCAGCAACCAGACAAAGGTCAACGACTGAGTAGCACCAATCGGCAACGCGATAATCCAAGCAATGCGGAAAGGCACTATGGCTTTTGGCCCCAATAAATATTGGATACATTTCTCACCGTAGAAGCTCCAGCCCAAAATAGTTGTGAAGGCGAAAATAGCCAAGGCAACGGCAACGATATAGTTACCTCCCGGGATCACAGATGAGAAGGAAGATGCGGTTAGTGTTGCGCCTGTTTCACCTGTCAGCCAGCCACCGGTAATAACAATAGTTAATCCTGTAACGGAACAAACAATGATCGTGTCAATAAAGGTTCCCAGCATGGCAATCAAGCCCTGACGAATTGGGTTTTGGGTTTTTGCCGCTGCATGTGCGATAGGTGCACTTCCCATTCCCGCTTCGTTAGAGAAGACTCCACGAGCAATACCAAAACGAATCGCCGCCCAAACTGCTGCACCCGCAAACCCACCCTGTGCGGCAACCGGGGTGAAAGCGGATTTGATGATTAAAGCAAACGCTTCTGGGATAGCTGTCACATTGAGGGCCAGAACGATAACCCCTGCACCAAAGTAACCCACTGTCATGACAGGTACTAATTTACCTGCAACGTCAGAAATACGTTTGATGCCACCAATCAACACTGCACCAACCAAAATAACCAGGATTCCGGCTGTTATGGTTTTCTCAATACCAAAGTTACTTTGCAATACATCAGCAACGGAGTTGGCTTGTACTGTATTGCCAATCCCAAAACCCGCAATACTGCCGAAGAAGGCGAAGAGCGTTCCCAGCCAAACCCACTTTTTCCCCAAACCATTTTTAATGTAATACATCGGGCCGCCAACGTAATTACCATTTTTATCGGTTTCACGGAAACGTACTGCCAGTACCGCTTCTGAATATTTCGTCGCCATGCCGACCAGTGCGGTCATCCACATCCAGAACATCGCACCTGGCCCGCCCATGACAATAGCGGTCGCTACACCTGCGATATTCCCTGTCCCTATCGTCGCTGACAAGGCTGTCATTAACGCATTAAAAGGTGAGATTTGTCCTTCACCTCGTTGTTCATTTTTTTGAAAGAGTAATTTGAACCCTGTGCCCAATTTACGGATCGGTAAAAAGGACAGACGAATCTGCATGAAGATACCAATACCCAGAAGCCCGACGAGCATGGGAACTCCCCATACTACCCCGTTTACCGCACTTAACCATTGCGTAATCAATTCCATATACACCCTCGGCATTTAAAATAACAAGTTAGCAACAAAATTGTTTCAATTAAATAAAGAGCATTTTGGAGAAATAAGCGAGGACTAATTGAGTATCATTGGCAAGAAAAAATTGATACTGTGAGTTTGGTCACTCGTTCTGGTTACTTTTCATCAATGTTATTGATAACAATTCCTCTTACATCACTCATTCTGATATCAATCCTCTTTAAACAAACTTTTATCTCCTCCTTAAAGAAATTAAAGGTTTTTTATAGTGAATAAATAGGTATTATTTATAAAATGAATAGTTTCTTAGATAACTAAAGGATTTTCAGTGGCAAGAGTGGGTTACATCAGAGTGTCAACAAATGACCAAAATAGTGATTTACAAAGAAATGCGTTGGTTAGTATCAACTGTGAGTTGATTTTTGAAGACAAAATCAGTGGGAAAACCGCTAATCGTCCGGGGCTAAAACGTGCTTTAAAACATCTTGAATCCGGTGATACGTTAGTGGTTTGGAAGTTAGATCGGCTAGGGCGCAGTGTGAAAAATCTGGTGACACTCATTTCAGAACTGCATGAACGCGGTATTCATTTTCAAAGCCTGACTGACAGTATCGATACCAGTACCGCAATGGGACGATTTTTCTTTCATGTAATGAGTGCATTGGCAGAAATGGAGCGCGAACTGATTGTAGAAAGAACCAATGCAGGCCTGGCAGCAGCGCGGGAACAAGGACGAATAGGAGGACGGCCGGTGGTGTTTACTGAGGAAGATCGACAACAAGCCGCCAGGTTGCTGATTAAAGGACATACCCGAAAACAGTTGTCGATTATTTACAATGTGTCGTTATCAACGATTTATAAGTATTTACCGGTGGGAAAAGTGGCTAACTTCCCATTCCATGATTTACCTGATTAGAAAGCTGCGGTGTTGAAAAAGTGAAGTCTTTTATTAAATCAACCCATTCTGTTGGTTTTTCAATGTGTACAGCATGACCACTATTCATTTCTTTATATGTACTGTTTTTCACATTGTTATAAACTTCACGCACTAAATAAGGTGGAATTAACGTATCTCTGCTTAATCCAATAACCAGAGTATCTTTATCTATTTGATTCAGATAGCCTTTTATATTTATGCTTAATCCCAAGGCAATTCGTTTTTCTATCTCTTTTTCTGCGGGTTGAGAGCAGATTTTCTGTATCGTTTCATGCCCCAGTGAGGAAATAAATTCTGGGCTCAAGGCATGGGATAAACCAAAAGCCGTTGCTGACGCTTTATCATTCAGCTCCAGATGCAGCCAAGTATTGAATATCAATTGATGGCGGGGATCATCATTTGTTGCCCACGGTGCAGTCAATATCAATTTATTGATTAAATGCGGATACTTTGCTGCCACAACAGCAGCTACTACAGCTCCCAAAGAAACCCCCACCAAATCAACAGGAACCTCACCACTGTCTTCTATCAAAACAGCGATTTGCTCTGCAATTTGTTCAATAGTCAGGGCTTCTGATGGTAAACTTGAATGACCACACCCTGCATAATCAGGAATGATTACCGTTCGATCACCGATAAATGCTTTTTTTATTTCGCCAAAACTGCTACTGCCACTGCTATTTGTACCATGCAGAAAAACAACTGCATTTTTATTGTCTTCCTGATCTTCTCCGAATTCTTTACGGTAAGATACAAATGAATCTTTCAACTTAATGATTTTATTAATCGACTTCACAATGTTTTCCTCTGCATGATTTGGACTATTGTATATTTATACACTAGAACAATGGGATAACACTGTGAGCTAACCTAATAATCTCAAAGCAGACGTTTGGGTTTGCCATCAGACTCACCCAAACGCGATCAAAAGATGAAAGTTCTATTAAAAACTCTGTTCGTTAAGTCACTATCGCTCGTTATCAAAAACCTAAACTATCCAATAAATCATCAACCTGTGCCTGATTGGCAATAACACCAGTACCACTTTGGTTAACTTGAGGACCGTTAAGAAGACTATCGTTCTCTTTTTTCGCTTTAGCCATCTGGTCAGAGGGCATATTCTCCATTAATACCATAACCAACTGTTTTTCCAGTTCCTGAATGACTTCCATCATCCGCTTGATTACCTGCCCAGTAAGATCCTGAAAGTCTTGCGCCATCATGATCTCAAGCAATTGAGCATTGGTAAACGAGGCATAATCAGGCACGAGATTCAGGTAATTTCTCGTGTCTGTAACTAATGAGCGGGCATCCATCAGCTCCAAATTGTTCGGGTTTGCAAACCACTCATCCCAACGTTGGGACAAATTTTTTGCTGACGCCTCCAATTCGTTCTGACGGGGCTGCGCGACTTCAACACAGTTCAGCACCCTTTCAGCCGCTTGTGCCGTCATTTGGACAACGTAATTCAATCGCTCCCTCGCGTCTGGGATCGCCTCAGCCGCCTGAGCAATAGTTTGATCCAATCCCAGTTCACGTAGACTATCGCGCAGCATTCTCGTTAACTGCCCGATACGACTGATTATTTCGCTGGTAGAGATCGCCTCATCTCTCGGCATGACTGGATTTTCACTCATTTTGTCTCCTTAGAGCCCCAATTTTTCAAATATTTTATTGAGTTTCTCTTCCAAAATAGCCGCAGTAAACGGTTTCACGACATAACCGCTGGCTCCGGCCTGTGCTGCTGCAATAATGTTTTCTTTTTTCGCCTCTGCCGTCACCATCAAAACAGGTAAGGCAGCCAGTTTTTCCTCACTGCGAATTGTTTTCAGCAATTCGAGACCATCAATGTTTGGCATGTTCCAGTCAGAAATAACAAAATCAAATTCAGTAGTACGAAGTTTGGTCAACGCCTCTGCCCCATCCTGCGCTTCATCGACATTATTGAAGCCCAACTCTTTCAGTAGATTACGCACAATTCGGCGCATAGTTGAAAAGTCATCAACCACCAGAAATTTCAGATCCTTACTTGCCATAAAAACTCCTTGGAATTTCACTTACCCGACAGCACTGTTTTGCAAAAACTGCGCTGCAAAAATTAATATCGAATAACAACTACTAAATACGAATCGACTGTCCTGCGCTGATTTTTGCCAGCATAGCTTTACTGATTTTTTGGATGTCCATGACATCATCCACCGCTCCCAGTTGGATTGCGGCACGTGGCATACCAAATACCACACAGCTCGCTTCACTCTGAGCAAGTGTATAGGCACCTGCCTGTTTCATTTCCAATAAACCTGCGGCCCCATCACTGCCCATGCCAGTTAAGATAACCCCCACGGCATTACGCCCCGCGTATTTGGCAACGGAACGAAACAAAACATCAACGGAAGGACGATGGCGATTGACCGGTGGAGCATTGGTTATCATGATTTGGTAATTGGCACCACTGCGACAAAGCTCCATATGGCAGTCCCCTGGAGCAATGTAAGCATGTCCCGGCAGAACTCGCTCGCCATCCTCTGCTTCTTTGACTGTGATCTGACTCAGTTTATTGAGCCTTTCCGCAAATGATCGTGTGAAGCCTGGGGGCATATGTTGTGTAATCAGCAACGCCGGGCTGGTAACTGGCAGGAATTGCAACAGGTTTTTGATGGCCTCAGTTCCTCCTGTCGAAGCCCCGACGGCGATCAGTTTTTCACTGGATAATAACGGCTTGAAATTCAATGGCGTTGTATTCACAGGCTCAGGTGTCATGGTACTGACTTTTGCCTGCGCTGCCGCACGGATTTTCTCGGCAATCATCTCACTATAGGCTAACATACCTTCGCGGATGCCCAACTGGGGCTTAGTGACAAAGTCCACTGCCCCCAGTTCCAGCGCCTTCAATGTAATTTCCGAACCTTTTGCTGTCAGAGAAGAAACCATCACAACAGGCATAGGACGTAATCGCATTAGTTTTTCCAGAAAATCAATGCCATCCATGCGCGGCATCTCAACATCCAATGTTAATACCTGTGGGTTGTGTTTTTTTATTAAATCACGGGCAACAAATGGATCCGGAGCACAATCCACCACTTCCATATCTGGATGACTATTGATAATTTCCCGCATGATTTGACGCATCAGCGCCGAATCATCCACACAAAGAACAGTTATTTTATTCATGACCCCCTCCTTGCCCGACCTACACCGTAAACGGTCTGTCCTTGCAAGTAGAACTCTCGGCTGATTTGAGTGACATTTTCGGAATGCCCTGCGAAGAGCAAACCATCCGGTTTTAAGAAATTGACAAAACGGCGCAAGATCCGTTCCTGCGTTTTTTTATCAAAATAAATCATGACATTGCGACAGAATATCGCATCAAATTTACCTTCGAGCGCCCACTCTGAATCCAAGAGATTCAGGTGCTGAAAACTCACCATTTCAGCCAGTAAAGGGCGAACCCGAGCATATCCTTCAAAGAGGCCAACACCTTTGAAAAAGTATTTTTTCTTTTGGCTCTCGCTCAGATACTGCAATTCTTCCAGCCGATAAACACCTTGCCGTGCTTTTTCCAGCACACTGGTATCAATATCGCTGCCAATGATTTTTATCCGATTTGACCGATGCCCCAGTGCATCACACAAGGTCATTGCAATAGAATATGGCTCCTCCCCCGTTGAAGCGGCGGCGCTCCAAACGCGGTATGTTCCTCCATTTTTCCTGCTGGCATGTGTTGCCAGAATGGGAAAATGATGGGCTTCCCTGAAAAATGCCGTGAGATTAGTGGTCAACGCATTGATAAATGATTCCCATTCGCTGCTGTGGCTATCTTGTTCCAGAATCGACAGGTATTCACCAAAATTATCGAGTCCTAATACACGAAGCCGCCTGACTAAGCGGTTGTAAACCATCTCACGTTTATTTTTTGCCAGTACAATGCCAGCTTGTTGATAGATAAACTGGCAGATGCGCTCAAATTGCGCATCTGACAAAGCATGCCGCTGAAACATAAAATTCAGCGGTGCAGTAGCATCAGTAACTGAAGCTATTAAGTTAGATTTCATCTGACCTCAGCGTACTTGACTTACAACATACTCATCGGTCATGTTTGATGCAGAAGAGGCCTGATGATCATACTCATCTTCCAAGCCCTTGGGCAGTTCAAACTGAGCAACTGTTTTCACCAAGATGTCTGCCTTATCTTCAAGTGCCGCCGCCGCTGCCGCAGATTGTTCCACTAAGGCCGCATTTTGCTGTGTGACTTGATCCATCTGACTAACCGCTTGGGCAACTTGATGGATGCCACGGCTTTGTTCATCAGAAGCAGCGGCGATTTCAGCCATCAGCTCAGTCACGCGGTTAACCGCTTTGACTAATTCATCCATGGTATAGCCCGCGTTATTCACCAGCTCTGAGCCTTGATTAACACGTTGGACAGATTCATCGATTAAGGTTTTGATCTCTTTTGCTGCCTCAGCACTTCGTTGTGCCAAATCACGTACTTCACCTGCTACCACAGAGAATCCACGCCCTTGCTCACCTGCACGCGCCGCTTCTACGGCTGCGTTCAATGCCAGGATATTGGTCTGGAAGGCAATACCATCGATCACACTGATAATGGCGCTGATTTTCTTTGAACTGTTGGCAATTGCATCCATGGTTGCCACAACACTGATGGTCAATTCACCACCTTTTGAAGCAGTCTCGGAGGCAGATACAGCCAGTTCACTCGCCTGACGTGCATTTTCAGCATTCTGCTTGACGGTTACGGTCAGTTCTTCCATGCTGGCAGCCGTCTCTTCCAATGATGCAGCCTGTTCTTCTGTACGTGATGATAAGTCTGTATTGCCCTGTGTGATTTCCTGAATACCCGAATACATCTGGTTGGTATTTTCACGCACAGAAGCAATGGATTTGATTAATGATTTCTGCATGTCGCGCAGCTTTCTGAAAATATCGCCAATTTCATCATTGGTCGTAACGGCAACTTCCTTATCCAAGCGACCTTCTGCCACGTCCTGAAAACAGGCTCTCATATTTGAGAATGGTCTTAGCAGGTTGCGTCGTAGCCACCAATGAGCTGAAATGGAAACAACAAGCACCATTAGAATAGAGCCAAAGAACATGGCAATGGAAACTTTGTAGTAAAATGCACCATCAGAAACCGCTGAGCTAATGTTAGCCCCGAGGTACTGCATATAGTTGTTATATGCAATTTCCATCTTACGCTGATAATCTTCTGTAGGTTGATCAAGGAAAGCCTGAAAGTTTCCTTCATAGAGGTAAGTTTTGAGCTCTTTCAGTGCATTAATATATTCTTGGTAAGAATGTTCAACCGTAACTAATAATTCTGCACCACTATCCGTTTGTTCCATCCGAGGTAATGCACTGAATTTGGCAAAACTTCTGTCTGCTTCATTCAATGAGCTTTTAAGTAACGCCTCCATTGCGTCTATCTGCGTTTGTGACTGCCCCACTTTTTGGGCAATTGCGATTTTGTTCAGTGTGTTACGTGTTTGCAATAATGCCGCCCAACTCAGGCCAAGGGTATCTCTCCGTTGAGTTCCCAGGTCAATTCTTTCGATATATGACTGGTCTGTATGAATTATTCCCAGAGACAAACCACTCGAAATAATTTGCATAACACAAAACATCATCAATAACAGATACAAACTGGTTGATATGCGAAACCTGCCTAACATGTAATCACCTCGTTTAACGGCTGCATTATGCAGCCGTGATCATCGCTATTATTTTTTTAGAACGTTTCCCAATTAGATGGGTCTTCCACATTACTGCTTTTCTTCAGTACGGGAGAATTCGTCTTATTAGCTGGAGGAGTTGACGATTTACTCGTCAATGAAACGTCATGTTTTCTTTTTTCAGGCTGTATCCTTTCTGCCTGCTCCGGTAACTGGAACAACGCGACGGCTTTGGTCAATACTTTGGCTTGCTCTTCCAATGCTGCGGCTGCGGCAGCAGACTGTTCAACCAATGACGCGTTTTGTTGGGTAACTCTGTCCATTTCAGAAATAGCCACACCAACCTGGGTAATTCCTCTGCTTTGCTCATCTGAAGCTGACGCAATTTCTCCCATAATGTCGGTCACGCGGGTCACGGAATCGACAATTTTATTCATGGTTTCGCCAGCACTTTCCACCTGTATAGAGCCTGTGTCAGTACGATTTACCGAATCCTCAATCAGTGATTTGATCTCTTTGGCCGCTTCTGCACTACGCTGTGCCAGATTGCGTACTTCACCCGCAACCACGGCAAAACCACGTCCGTGCTCACCAGCACGGGCTGCTTCTACAGCGGCGTTAAGCGCAAGGATATTGGTTTGGAAAGCGATAGCATCAATTACGCCAGTGATGTCAGAGATTTTGCGAGAACTGTCTGCAATTTCATGCATGGTTTGTACGACATTAGCCACCACTTTTCCACCCTGACGGGCGATATCAGAGGCGTTGTCAGCCAAGTTGCTGGCTTGACGGGCATTATCAGCATTTTGTTTTACTGTCGCGGTCAACTGCTCCATGCTGGCAGCCGTTTCTTCCAGCGAAGCAACCTGCTGTTCAGTTCGGGCAGAAAGATCGTTGTTACCCGCAGCAATTTCACTGGTGCCGGTATAGATGGTTTCAGTACTTTGATGAACGCTTCTGACCGTACTGATCAATTCTTCCTGCATGTGTTTGAGACCAACCGCTAACATACCCATTTCATTGTTACCAGATACGGTAATTGTCTGGGTTAAGTCCCCTCTTGAGAAAGATCTGATGTTATCCAGTAACTTGTGCAATGGATCGATCAGTGCCTTACGTAACCCAATCCAGCTTAAGGTCATCACTGCAACTAACAGTACAAATACGGAGATCAGGCTGATGATAATATTACGGTAAGCGGTATCGGCTGCAGCAGATATTTCATCATACAGTTTGTCATTCTGGTTCTGATAAGATGAATATTCCGCAGCAAAAGCATTCTGGATGCCGGTAGTTGGCTGTTCAAAAAAGGATTTATAATCTTTTTTTGACAGCATGAGATCCAACCCTTTCAAGGCATTGAGGTAATCACGATGAGTTTGTATCAATGCCTGAGTACGCTCAGCATCACGTGACAGCAGTGCTGGCAATTTTTCAAACTGTTCAAAACGACGTTCCGCGATAACAAGATTGACCTTAGCTTCAGCCCTGATATCATCAACGACGTACCCACTATCAACATTATGCTCTTTCATCAGCATAACTAAACTAATGCGGTTCAGGTTATTACGGGCCTGAAGCAGGTTAACCCAGCTTTCATCCAATAATTTTTGTCGCACACGCAACTCATCGGTCAGCTCAAACGCCTCTGTATCGTTCTTCAACCCATTGAAGAACAACCCCCCGGATATAAGTTGCAGAGCACCAAACAATATGATGACTGAGATGAGTCCCGTCACTATCTTCATTCGGTTAAACATGACTTCCCTTTTGTAATAAATGGCTATGCCAGTGTTATCGGCAGGCTGAAAGGGAACTTTACGCGTAATTCTACAAATTGATTTTTTGCAGCATTTTTTTGATCCAGAACAAATGGGCTGCTGCTTTTTATTGCAACAGCCCTAAAAGTATTGCAACAGCCCTAAGACATTAGCCTTTAGCGACTGAATCTACCAATGCCATTTCTTCACTGCTGAGAAGTTTTTCGATATCAACCAGAATCAACATCCGTTCATCAAGAGAGCCAAGCCCTGTCAGATACTCTGTTGATAATGTCACCGCAAACTCTGGAGCAGGACAGATTTGATCTTCTTTCAAAGACAGCACGTCAGACACGCCATCAACTACAATGCCAACGACACGGTTAAGCAAATTCAGGACAATAACAACGGTGTTATCGTTATAAGTGACATCTTCCTGTGAGAATTTGATCCTCAGATCAATGATAGGAACAATCACTCCGCGCAGGTTGGTGATCCCTTTTATAAAAGCAGGAGTATTCGCAATGCGGGTGACGTGGTCATAACCACGAATTTCCTGTACTTTCAGTATTTCAATTCCATACTCTTCGTCACCCAAGGTGAAAACCAGATATTCCTTTCCGGCTGTTTCCCCCGATAATTTATTGAATTCTTCTATGGCTGACATGATGTTACCTTTTACTGTGAGATGACTGTCTTATTTGTTATTCACCAACTCTACTTTGCGCTCTGCCAATTGTTCATGGTTGAGTGCCTGCAAAGCAGGAATATCAATGATGAGTGCCACACTACCATCCCCCATGATGGTGGCCGCCGAAATTCCCGGCACTTTGCGGTAATTGCTCTCAATATTTTTAACAACAACCTGATGCTGCCCCACCAGTTTATCCACCAGTAGTGCATAACGACGCCCGGCACTCTGCACAATGACAGCAATGCCTTTTGTTGGGTCAGTTTCCCCGTTCGGGATATCAAATATGCGGTACAGTTCAAGCAGCGGTAAATATTCACCACGCACCTGCAACAGCTTTTCATCACCCGCCAACGGGTAAATATCTTCATCTTGTGGCTGTAATGAGCTGACTACTGCACTCAATGGCAGAATGAAAACTTCATCATTAACTCTGACAGACATGCCATCCAGTATTGCCAGTGTCAGTGGCAGCAAAATGCGAATGACCGTCCCCTTCCCTGCCTGGAAGTTGATCTGAATCTGTCCGCCCATATCCTGAATATTGCGTTTCACAACATCCATACCGACACCACGACCAGAAACATCCGTTACAACTTCTGCTGTCGAGAATCCGGGAGCAAAAATCAGCATAGCCACTTCTTCATTGCTCATATTTTCACTGACACTCAATCCTTGAGATTGCGCTTTTGCCAAGATCTTCTCACGGTTTAAGCCCGCACCATCATCGATGACTTCAATACAGATGTTTCCCCCCTGATGCTCAGCCGCCAACGTCAAATTACCCGTTTCTGATTTTCCGGCTGCGAGGCGTTTCTCCGGGCTTTCGATACCGTGATCGAGGCTGTTGCGTACCAAGTGTGTAAGAGGATCGATAATCCGCTCAATCAAACTCTTATCCAATTCGGTCGAGCTACCGATCAGTGTCAGTTCCACTTTTTTATCAAGCTTTCCAGCCAGATCACGTACTAAACGTGGGTAACGGCTGAAAACGTATTCCATCGGCATCATGCGGATTGACATGACAGATTCTTGCAAGTCACGGGAATTTCGCTGCAATTGAGTCATACAACTCAACAATTCGCCGTGTTTTGTCGGTTCCAAACTATTACAGTGCTGTGCCAACATAGATTGGGTAATAACTAATTCACCCACTAAGTTGATGAGTTGATCAACTTTTTCAACGGCAACACGAATACTGGAAGATTCCGCACGTTGGCGTGGTGAGCCCGCCGCTGGACGTGGCGCCGGACGCCCAATTTCACGTACATCAGTTTTTTTCGGGGCATTAGTGGGTTGCGAATGATTCGCAGCTACCGCGTTTGCAGCTACAGTAGTCTCTGCCGCTGTATTTTTTGTTGCGGTATTGTCTGTCGTATTTTCTTCTGCTGTTGTTTTTACTCCAGCATCTTGTTTCGTTTCAGTCTCTGTATTTTCTGTATCAGCTTCATTCGTAGGCAAAAAAGTGATTTGCTCAGGCTCAATGACAAAGCACAAGACAGCCGTGATATCATCTTCTGTCGCGGATGTGACTAAAGATGCTTCAATGCTGTTTGAAGTTTGTTCAACATCATAAAGCTCACCAAGATGCCCCAGTTCATCCTTCATTAAACTGACTTCGCGTTCTTTCAACCCGGACAAATGAACACGAATCTGACCATGATGAGATTTGTCTGCCGGAGAATGTTTCTCTGCTGACTGGTTTTCTTTTGCCGGAGCTGCCTCTATCGCCTGTTTTTCTTCAATTTCAGTTGCAACGCCTTCTGTAACAGTTTCAGCCTGAGTTGCAGATGTTGCCGCGAAAAAGTTCTCTTCCTGCCGCTCTTCCTGTAATTCCAGTGCAAGCTGACGCAGTGTTTCGCAGATATAATTGAATGTATCTTCATCCGGCTCCTGAGAACTTTTATAGGCATCCAATTGTTGCTGCATAATATCTTTCGCTTCTAAAAACAGGTTGATAATGTCAATGGTCAGACGGATTTCATCACGTCTGGCACTGTCGAGCAGATTCTCCAAAACATGCGTGGTTTGTTGCAGCTTGGTAAAACCAAAAGTCGCAGCGCCCCCTTTAATAGAGTGGGCGCTGCGAAATATTGCGTTTAACTGTTCATGATCGGGTTCGTCGGCATTGAGCAACAATAAATGCTGCTCCATATCAGCCAATAATTCATCTGCTTCATCAAAGAAAGTCTGATAAAACGCGGTAATATCCATCGTTACTTACTCTGTCATCTTAGTATCACTCGGCGGTTCAGCCGCTGGCTGATCCGATATTGTGATTTCATGTTTTATGATCACATGGGATTGTTCGGTGGGTTGCTGAGCAGGTGCTCCCTCATTCGAATCCATTCTGATGACTTCTTGCATATCCATACTATTATTGGCTGTCATGGCGTTGCCGCCACTATTTTCCTGCTCAATCCTTTTTTCTGCATCTTTATTCAATACAATAATACTGATACGACGGTTAACTGGTGCATTCGGATCGATGCCTTTCTGCATACTCACAGTAGACGCCATGCCTACCACTCGCAGGACTTTGGCTTCATCCAAACCACCAATCAGCAATTCTCGCCTTGACGCATTGGCACGATCAGAGGAAAGTTCCCAGTTACTGTAACCTCGCTGACCATTGGCGTACTGTAAATTATCGGTATGACCAGAAAGGCTGATTTTGTTTGGAATATCATTCAATATCGGCGCAATTGCCCGCAAAATGTCACTCATATAAGTCTCAACTTTTGCGCTGCCAATCATAAACATTGGGCGGTTTGCCTGATCGATAATTTGAATGCGCAACCCCTCATCCATCATGTCGATCAATAAATGAGGACGCAGTTCTTTAAGGCGAGGATCGGTGATAATCAGTTGATCAAGTTGCTGGCGTAACCGATTCAGGCGATGAGTTTCCTCATTGGCTTCAACCGACTTGGTTTGGCGGAAAACTTCCCCATCCTGCTGGAAAACATCATCCCCTCCCCCCGGAATTGGATTGGTGCTATCACTGCTTTGTTGCCCCTTGTTGATCGCTACCTGTAAGGGAGTGCGGAAATATTCGGCAATGCTGGTCAACTCCTGCGGACTGGCGATCGATATCAGCCACATAACCAAAAAGAATGCCATCATTGCAGTCATGAAATCCGCATATGCAATCTTCCATGATCCGCCGGCATGACCATGGCCCGAACCATGTTTTTTGCGTTTTTTTATTCTGACGACAGAAACATTATTCGCTCTCATAATTATTCTTCAACTTCTTGTTGTACAGGAGCTTTAACCCGACGAACATGTTCTTCAAGTTCTGTGAATGAAGGACGATCTGTGAGGAATAAAGTTTTGCGACCGAATTCAACCGCAATTTGTGGTGCATAACCATTCAAACTGGAAAGTAGTGTTACCTTGATACATTGCATCATTTTGATCTGTTCACTACTGCGTTGACGAAGTAATGTCGCCAAAGGAGAAATAAAACCATAAGCCAATAAGATGCCAAGGAACGTTCCTACCATCGCATGTGCGATCAAAGCGCCGAGTTCTCCTGCCGGGCGATCCGCAGATCCTAAGGCATTAACTACACCCATTACAGCAGCAACAATCCCGAATGCAGGCAATGAATCTCCAACCATTGCCAAACTGGTAGCAGGAATTTCACTCTCTTGTTCGTAAGTTTCGATCTCTTCATCCATCAAGGCTTCGATTTCATGAGAATTCATGTTGCCGCTGATGATCAAGCGCATGTAATCAGTAATGAAATTCATCAAATGCTGATCTTTCAACAAACGGGGATACTGTGTAAAAATGTCGCTTTGTTGTGGGTTTTCAATATCCCTTTCCAAAGCAAGAAGCCCGTGCTGGCGGGATTTGGATAACAGGCGGAATTGCAACGCCATAAGATCCATGTACATCGCTTTGTTGTATTTTGATCTGCGCAATATTTTTGGTAAGACACGCAATGTTGCCTTTATCGCCTTGCCATTATTGCCCACGATAAAAGCGCCAATTCCCGCACCTGCAATAATCAAAAATTCCGCTGGCTGATAAAGTGCGCCCATGCGACCACCGACAAGCAGATAGCCACCAATTACCGCACCAAAAACCACGATATATCCTAAAAGTACTAACACGCGATATCCTTTAGCTAAGTTGGTGAGCAGATGGGATTTGAACAGGGTGAATTGATAAATGAAGAAGGGCGTGGAAGCAGGTTACAGGTTTCACATTCAAACCTGTAACCTAGATTTTACTTTCTCATTTAAATTCACATAGCTTGCTGAGCAAATCCATCCAGCAGTTGTGAATTAGTATCGGCAGGTTGAGAGGAAAGTTTACGTTTTTTTACTGCCCGTGAAGGTGGCTGGCAAAGACTGCAAACAAAGCTGTTCACCGGTTGATGAGCATGTGTGATGAAAGTCCCACCACAACAGCGACATTCTGTTGGCTGCAACATACCACTGTCAACAAAACGAACCAGTGTCCAAGCTCTGGTCAAAGCCAAAACAGGTCCATTTTCACTCCCTGGAGGGCATTGCTCAAGGTACAACCTATAGGCTTTTACAACAACCTCTACACCTTCACAATGTCCACTTTTCAATAGAAAACGGTAAGCATTGTAGAACATTGACGAATGAATATTCTGTTCCCAAGTCATAAACCAATCCGTCGAAAAGGGGAGCATCCCTTTAGGCGGAGGGCTTCCCCGCAACTCTTTATACAACCGGATCAATCTGCCCCTGCTTAGTTGCGTTTCACTTTCAAGCATCTGCAATCGCGCGCCTAAAGTAATGAGTTCCATTGCCAGCTGAATATCTTTCGCTTCCTGAACAATACTTTTTTCAACCATCGTTATGCTCTTTTCTTGATTGAAGTGTCATCCTGAGCGGATAACTGCTGAAAAAGATGAGTAGACAGCAAGATACCTGTATGAATTTGTTGCAGATCGTCCACCCGCGATTCCTTCGTTAACTGCTGTACGGTTTCGTGGTCTTCAAACCGAAAATGGCAAATCAGTTGGTTTGTTTCAGCCAATTTTACTAACTGAGGCAATGTCAGCTCGGCCAACGTATCAGCCATCGATTCACTAATACCTAAACGGAACATCGCAGATGCTTTCTCATGGTTAATTAGCCGTTGTGCTAAAAGCAAATACGATAAATTTATGTCATAAATATGTTTGAGCAATTCAACCGTACTCATTTCTATATATCCCGTCCGATTACATGAAAAAATTAAATTAAGTGATCAAAGAATCACTCACGACAAAATTACCAGTAGCATGAGATTCAATAATCTCCGACATAACTGAAATATACATCTTTAGCCAGAGCAGTAACTGTCCTTTGTATTACTCTTGGGATCGCCCAATTTCTAAAATATTTCGGTAATGGGTTGTGAAAGTATTATTGCGTCATCTGGGTAATGCACTTGCCACAATTGATTAAGAATATTCTTAATACTAATTAACTTTACTCCTGAATCATCAACTTATACAACGGAGAATATATGTCATTTTAAATACTATGTGATCCTGATCACAAAATTAACAGTTTTTATTATGATTCTAGCTCATTAACTATTCAAGCAACAAAAAACGAGAAATAGTCTACAATTAATAAGTTAAATTATCTAAATAAAAATATTAGGGACTGTTTTTTGTTTTGTACGATCTATTAAACTTATAAATCCAAAATAACGATAAAAAATCTTTCCTTTAGTAAAATTACCAATATCTTAATAAAATTTGCCTCTTGATAATGTAGGTAGGTACTCATCTTCCACTATAACTTGATTTAGATCATAGTTATGCCAAATTTATTAATTATATGTGAATACTAGTTATTAAAAAGCTACCAGTCTGATCATTTTTAGTTTATGATCGTATCATTTTCACACAGAAGAAAGAGAGATACTTCACCCACTTTGAAGTCAAATATCACACAGATCACAAAAATAAGATAAAATACAGTATGATATTGAAATAAAAAAACATCTGCATCCAAACCCCTCAGTAAACACAACCAGCAATGCTTTGCTAATTCAGCGAAATACACGCCTCTCAAGAGCGCTTAAAGCCATTCTTAGTTACGATCACTAATAAGTTTATCTAAACTAAAAAAGCACGCGCACAGCCTTTCTGTGACATAAATTTAACGAAATTTTCTTTGATGATTATTTCCTCTCATTGGCTAGCTTATGCGCACAAAACATAAGTAAAAATAATCAATATATTTTTTAATCAACCCATAAATGATAAGAATAACAAATGATTTAAAGGAGTTTCCGCAGCATACAATCTGATAGTCAAATTCAATAGGAAAATAGCCTATTGACTAAAAATTAATTTACTTAAATAACAAAAAATATAGGTATAAAATCATTCCCAAATGCAAATTTGGCAACGATTTATTATTGCATAAAACCCAATTAAAAGAAGAATGAATATTTTGAATAGGAAAAATTAATCTAGACATGAAAACAAATATTAAAAAGAAATTTATCCTACTTAACTTTAAATAAAAATCACAATGAATGATTTAAATTGGCGTTTCAAATAAATAAAATAACAGGTAAATATAACTCTATTACTTCATTAAATTCATTTCTATTGTGATAGAGGTTCATATTCAAAGAATAACATCAATACCTATTCTAAATATCTACAGAAATTTTGTTATGATGATAGTTTCAATGGCATACTTTTAGTATGGATTTTTTTCTTAGCTCATACAGAATAAGATAGTAATTAATGAGAATTATTCACAACCATCCACCAAATCAATGAATGTAAAATCATTTAATCTTTTGAACAATGATACAGTAGCTTATTAGTATCCCAATTAGCCATAGAAAATATTTCTATGGCAGCCGTGATAACCCCATTAGGGTATCAACAGAAAAAAACTGAATATAAATACCCAATACCATTATTAGTGTCATTAATAAAACAGGTAAAGCAACTGTACTTTGCACAAAATGAATTTTTCATGCGTACAATGTTCGTACAACATGTGTACAATCAATACTTGTGACAATCTCTTTCCCACAACTATCCATGGTTGACCCATGATTGAAATAAGGCTTGATGTTCTAACTGTTCGCTGCAAACACATACCACATCACAGCGTATGTTGTGTTGTCAAACAGGGACGCCCGGAACATAAAACGTTCTATGTCCTTTATAGCAGATTTATAGTTTTTTTTCAGAAACTCTTTATCGATTTTGCTCTACGGTAAAGACAGTTGTGAAATATCGTACATTAGGTTTTGTACAAGAAAATGAATGGCTAACATTGATAAAAGTGGAATAAATGCACTGACAATCAATACAGAAAATACCTTTCTGAAATTTGCTCTAGCTGACCTATTTAAATACTCGGTGGTATTACCAAACGTTTTCCTTCCCTTTATTACTCTCTCCTCTAATACCGTCAGATTTTTCTCAAACAGAATGATTCTGCTGGCACTCCTGTGATACGCGCCCCGTATCAACTAAAATTTCAACATCAGCATAGCGCAATACCAGTGCATCATTTATTCCATCACCAAGAAAACCAATCAAATGATTATTATTTTACAATGATTTTAAAATGTATGACTTTTGTTAGGGTTAACTGACAAAAAATTGATCTTAATTCCACTTCTTTTGAAAGGTTTTCATCACTCATTAGTTCAATATCAGGGACAATAAGAACATTTCCAGAATCTAAATCCACATCATGACAAACTTTAGCCGTAATGACAGGATTATCTCCGGCAATCACCTTAATCTAAATGATATTTCTTCTTAATACCACAATAGCCATTGCAATGCTCTCTCTTGGTGAATATAAAAATGTTAATAAACCTTGTAGTTCCGCCTCTCTTTTATCAGCAACAGAAGGCTGAAGTTTCACTTCATCAACACTTAACTCCAGTGTCGCTAAGATTAACACCCTGAAACCTTGCTCATTATGGCTACTAACCAGTTCTACTACATTGTTACGACTTTCTTCAGTGAGAGGAATAATTTTCTCTTTTATCCCTATATAGGAGCAAACTAATAGCATTTCCTCAGAGGTATCTGAGCAGACTATTTGATGGTTTTTAAACAAATTTTGTACACAAATTGATAGCCTGAAACTAGCAAAATCAAACGGTAACTCATCAATTTTTCTGTAGCTGCTGAGAAAACCAATACCTGAATTCCCGTTTCCATACCTGATCATCGCTTGAACCATTAAGTTTCTGCCAGCACTTTGGTAAAAGTGGTTTAGCCAAACCTAATAAAGTATCCCTGCCCTCTGTATTTCAAAAATGTTGGAGAATAATTTTGTCTTGAATCAATATCTTCGTTTTATCGGTAAATAGTGCCCCCATAGTCATAGTTGCTTTTCTGCTGCTACGGTGAACATCATCGCTATGCCATCAGTTACATTTGTAACCATTAAAAATGTGCAGGTAACTCTGTTTCAGATACACTTTCAGAACAAGCAGCTTTAGCCTTCACATGAACCATCACATCGTATTTTAGAATTACTTCCTCAGAATCACCTGATTGGTTTGATATTCCAACCAAATCCGAAGAAACTTACTTGATGTGATTATAAACAAAATAATAATAACTTTATTTAGTTCGATTTCTTCTCCATTCAATAATGACAATAAATAATCAGTACGATAACTGTCATGCTTTTTTGTAAAGGGTAATTTTCATATAAGGCTTTTCTGCGTTATCTATACGAGAAACAAAATTACACCACAGGAAACGTCACGGGGAACGGAGAGCATCTCCCCCGTTCGCGTTTTATCCATATAATGCTAGGAAATTAGAAATAAAAAATAATTCTAAGCTGGCAACTCAGCAGCAATTTTCCAATTTACTGAGGTGACGCTTTTTTCCAGGCTAACCCGACAAACAATTGCCTCAATTTCTTTTTGCTCTGCTGGCGTAGCTAATATTTCCGCACAAACTTCAAGTCGGCCGGGCTGAATAGCATCTGCACTGCTCAACGACTGTAATCTAACACCTAACCCATTCAGAGCCTGCAAGATCAAAGTCCTTACCAAAATTTCATCATCTATAGCGCAAATAATATGGATTTTATAACGTTGTTCTAAATCCAAGGCTTGCTGAGGAGGCTGCGTATTAATTCGCTGTGCTGCTTCTCTCAATAAAATGTTCGCACAAAGAATAATGGCTGTTGCTATGCTGGCTGACCAATATTGACCCAGCCCACACAACACGCCGATCCCTGCCGAACACCATAATGTTGCTGCTGTATTTAAGCCACGAATATTCATTCCTTGACGCATAATGACACCGGCACCAAGAAAACCAATTCCAGATACAATTTGTGCAGCAATACGCCCAGGGCTATCCGCAGAAGCCGTCATTGAACAAATAATAAAAACCGCTGCGCCAGTTGATACCAAAGCATTAGTTCTCAACCCGGCCATACGTTGGCGCCACTGACGTTCAGCCCCAATCAGAGCGCCAAGGCACAGTGCGGATAGTAAATGAAAGGCAATAGATGTTAACAACATAGTATTCTCCATAACATCAAATGGATAAATAACCCTTTAAGTGTTCAAGTTATTAATTGTTCAATTTTTAAATTGACCATAAGTCACTTAAAATCTATTGGGTATAGAGAATCATGTACATTACAGCCTGTTCTGGTTCGGTTAACCTTAAAACCATCTGCTATTCAACGAACACAATAGAGAGCCTGAAGAGATAATTCTTCATCGTACATGAAATAAATTCGAGTTGATTATTTGTATGTTCCCGGAGGGAATAAGGAATGAATATATGACCACATCATGTATACCCCGATATACCTTCAGCTAATACTTTGTTAAGAATCCAACTCAGTAGATCCACAGTATCAAATGATCTTTATTCGGGTGGGTACAGCTCATGAAGTTAAAGTAGTACCGCCCACCATTACTGGTAAGCAGCAAATCGATGAGAAATGAACAGCTTACCGGATTATTTTCTATTTAATCTAAAACTTCGACTGTCCAATTGATCGCTCTCCAAGAGAATTTGCGGGTGAGTATAAACAGACTTAATTAATAAGTAAAGACTCAGTTCGAGAGGTTGTTTTACAAAAACTATTTACAAAAAACCTATGTGTTTCCTGCCTCATTAAAAAGCAGCAGTGCTATAAATACTTTGTCATTTAATTGTAACTGATTTTATCCGATGATAAATAACATATTATTTTCATTCCGTTATTTTTACCATATAAATAAATCAGTCCAGAAATTTATAGCCTAGAAACTTACGAAAATAGATTTATAAAACAGAAAACAAAAAGCCCGCCATGGCGTTCTGGCCTGGCGAGCTTAAGTAAGGCTTAAAGGCGAAAATTAGATAGCAGAGACGTTTGCTGCTGCTGGGCCTTTGGCACCATTTTCAATGGTGAATTCTACATTCTGGCCTTCTGCCAGAGTTTTGAAGCCGTTACCTTGAATGGCAGAGAAGTGTACGAATACGTCTTTGCTACCATCAGCTGGAGTGATGAAACCAAAGCCTTTAGACTCGTTGAACCACTTCACTTGACCTTTCATTTTGTCAGACATTTGACTTTCCTATATATCAAAAAAAACTCGCCACCTCGGGCATGTGTTGGCCAGTATCAGCTATTACTTATGGAGGCACTAAGAAGGAAACGGTCAACAAAGGCTACCGAAGATAGCACTTACACATAACTCATTAACTCAAGATGTCGTACATAAAGTAGGTCTGTTAATCAGGCCAAGCGCATTAACGCATGACCGCACACGAATAGCAACCTTTTTATGTATTATCGATTTAAAAAAACCACATACGCTCAATATTAGAACAGAATAACATAATAAAAAGGTGTATTTATAATTTTATTTGATTAATTCAACTTTTGTCTCAGCAGAAATACTGATTATTGCTCGCCAACAATAACAATTTTCCAAATAAATTAAATCAATTGCTATACAGATGTGGGTTGCAGACATGCTAACCTTGAAAATAGTAAAATTTTCAATCCGATCGCGCTTTTTACAACACTTTTCTACAAATAAGTGGGTTAGCATTATGAACATCATCAAACAGATATTGATTCAAGATCTTGAGCGGATCAATCTTAAAGAGCACCGTGACGGTAAAGTGCACTTCAACAGCATTTTTATTCACCATCATCCCTATCTATGTCTGGCGATGGTTGTCGCTTATGCTTTTCTTGCTACGCTCATGTGGTATGCGCCCTATTTTGGGGCTTGGTCTATTTTTGCATTTACTGTGGCTTTTATTGCTATGGCTGCTGTTCTGCTATTTGATATTAAGCCAGTTTATCATTTCGAAGATATTGACGTACTCGATTTACGTGTCTGTTATAACGGAGAGTGGTTCGTCAACGAACAAGTCTCCAAAAATGCCATTAATAGAATACTCAATCATCCTCGAATACCTAATGAAATCAAAGATGACATCAAACGCATTATGAAGAAAAAGCACGGCATTTGTTTTTATGATGTATTTATGCTCGCCTGTTCAGAGCAATCACCTTATGCTCAACCTCTTAACATGGCTAACAAAAGTGCATAAATTCAACAAAATAGCAGTTTCATGACACAATACGCTCACATGATGAGCAAACGGTAAGAAAAAAGAATTTTTGCGTTGACACTATTCCAGTTCATCGCTAATATTCGCCCCGTTCTCAGGAACGAAGCAATTCCTCCATAGTTCAGTCGGTAGAACGGCGGACTGTTAATCCGTATGTCGCTGGTTCGAGTCCAGCTGGAGGAGCCAAATTCAAAACACTCCGCTCTGTTAACGTTGCGAGGTGTTGAGCTTAAACTGAATAATCTAGTTTAAACCGTTTACAACGGCCTCCCAAACGGGAGGCCGTTTTTGCATTGAGTATGCTAAGTATTATTTTGAAATACCAGATTTCATACTCATTTGCTTGATGAACATGAAAAATTAAACATAAACGCAATAATTACAAAAATAATACAACTTCCCTTTAATAAACAACCTATAATTACTGACTGTAAAATCAATAAAAGCCTGCCAAACGAGCTGTATTTTCATCAAAAAATAACAAAAAAACACCATTAAGATCACACATTAACCACTTAAACTTATTTTTATTTTTTTCACTTTACAACCTCAAAGTATTCCATGTATTATTCGCTCCGTTCTCAGGAACAACCCAATTCCTCCATAGTTCAGTCGGTAGAACGGCGGACTGTTAATCCGTATGTCGCTGGTTCAAGTCCAGCTGGAGGAGCCAAATTCTGAAAAGCCCGATTAGTTCTGCTAACCGGGCTTTTTACTATCTATTTACTACCAGCTATTTGCTTGCTTCCCGCTAATTATTTGTTTCTCGACTGATTGTTCGTTTATCAATCCTTTGCTTCCCCGTTAGCTATTTTTCCCTCTTTATTGCAATGTCTATCTGACTTACCTTTTATCTTACGGCTTTACTTTGTTAACCGGCTGTTTTGCCAGATTTACTATATATTTCCTGAAATATGCTCACATTAACGCGATTGATCACTCACAAAATACAACGAAGATCAAAAAGAAACCAGTAAGTACACATTACCGGCAAACAAACAGTTATTGTTATTTTCTGCTTTGACAAACCTAAAAAGTACCGTTAATATGCACCCCGTCTTAAGGAGTTCCTCCATAGTTCAGTCGGTAGAACGGCGGACTGTTAATCCGTATGTCGCTGGTTCGAGTCCAGCTGGAGGAGCCAAAAATTCTGAAGAGCCTGATTAGTTTTGCTAATCAGGCTTTTTGCTTTGCACTCTTCTGTTTTTTCTCCTTCTTACTTCTTACTTTCTGGCCTTACTGATAAGTTCTCACGGCAGGATTTCTTCTAAAACAGGCAGAAAAGCCCGAAAAAGACACACGCAGTACACATTACCAGCAAACAAACAGTTATTGTTATTTTCTGCTTTGACAAACGTAAAAAGTACCGTTAATATGCACCCCGTCTTGAAGGAGTTCCTCCATAGTTCAGTCGGTAGAACGGCGGACTGTTAATCCGTATGTCGCTGGTTCGAGTCCAGCTGGAGGAGCCAAATTCAATTCACCCTCGTGTTGTTACTTCTATTTTTTCCTTTTTTGATACGATATATTTCCTCTGAATACCCTAGCAAACATAAATTTAAAATTCTAATCTTCCAAAATTCACAGGATTTTATCATTCAATAATAGCTATTTAGCTATTTTCGTTTTATCATTCTCCTCCGGCTTTAAGGAGTGCTGAATCAGCATCCATCATTTTTTCACCTTTATTCTGGAGCCGGTTCCATGACCACTGAATCATATACAATTAAAATCCGCCGCCCTGACGACTGGCATGTCCATTTCCGCGATGGTGATATGCTAAAAACTATCGTTCCCCATACCAGCCGTTTCTTTGGCCGAGCTATCGTCATGCCCAACCTCGTCCCCCCAGTAACAGATGTTGCCAGCGCCAAAGCCTATAAGGAACGGATAATCGCAGCTATTCCGTCAGATCACGATTTCCAGCCTCTTATAACCTGTTATCTGACTGATTCAACAGACCGCATGCAAATTGAAACGGGCTATAAAGAAGGCATTTTCACCGCCTGTAAACTTTATCCCGCCAATGCAACAACAAATTCCAGTCACGGTGTTTCCGATGTCAAAAAGATCTACCCATTATTGGAAACTATGGAAAAAATAGGCATGCCCCTGCTGATTCATGGTGAAGTCACCGCTTCCCATATCGATATTTTTGATCGTGAAGCACGATTTATCGAACAAGTGATGGAACCATTACGCAGGCAGTTCCCTGGACTCAAAGTTGTTTTTGAGCATATTACAACTAAAGAAGCCGCAGAATACGTTCTTGAAGGTAACGATAAATTAGGTGCTACTCTGACACCACAGCATTTGATGTTCAACCGCAACCATATGCTAGTTGGTGGCATTCGCCCTCATCTTTACTGCTTACCAGTGCTAAAACGCAACATTCATCAAGAAGCATTGAGGGCAGCAGTTGCCAGTGGCTGTAATCGCTTTTTCTTGGGTACAGATTCAGCCCCCCATGTACTACACCGCAAAGAATCGTCTTGTGGTTGCGCCGGGGTTTTCAATGCCCCTACCGCTTTGGCTGCCTATGCCACTGTTTTTGAAGAAATCGGAGCCATGGAACATTTTGAATCTTTCTGTTCCCTGAATGGCCCAGCATTTTATGATCTGCCAGTTAATGACGGTTTTATCGAACTTACGCGTAAGCCGACACCCGTTGTTGAGTATGTTGAGTGTGGTAATGAAAAGTTGATTCCATTCCTTGCCGGGGAAGATGCCGGATGGGATGTTAACTTATGTGAGTAATTTTTTTACTGCGGGCCGTGCGGAAATAAAGGATGATTTCCGCACAATTATCTGTTTTATAAAAAAATCGAACAGCTTATAATTATTTCCATCAGTAATGATGAAAAAATTCCGTTCTTTTCACTTCTTAGATTGGCAAAAAGGTTTATACTGCTACTTGCTCATCCTAGATGGGTGTTTTTGCTCTTAGTCAATTATATCAATAATGATGCTGTAGTCTGATTAGGAGGTTACATGGACAATAAAAATGAAATAATCCAAACTCATCCTGTTGTAGGCTGGGATATCAGCACCGTTGATGCCTATGACGCCATGATGATACGTCTCCATTACGCATCCTCTCAAGATCAAAATCCAGAGAATGTTAGCGTTGACAAAACATTGTGGTTAACAACAGGAGTGGCCAAACAACTTATCCTCATTTTACAAGCCGGAATTGAAAAAATAGAAGCATCAGAATACAGTCAACTCGATCACATTAAACATTAACAATGAATTTAAACACTTTCCTTCAACCCATTTGGGCACTCAATGTACTGAGTGTCCAAGATAGACAACCGAACAAATATTAACCAATAAAATAATCCACCTGGTTCACTATTCTTTATAATCCTGTATTATACGACCTTCTTCATCCAGCAATATCTTAATTGTTAAGCTAACTTTCTAAATAATCTATTTTTTAAATAACCATAGTAGAACAAGGATGTTCAAGTAATGAAATTACTAGTCATTGAGGAATGCCATTATACACGCTTAGGAATTATTGAGTTTTTGAAAGAAAATACGGATATTTTTCTTAAAGAAGCGACATCAATTCAAAATGCTATCAATATCCTGCCAGTCTTTTCCCCGGATGTTATTCTGGCGAATTTAACAAACTATGGTCACTATAGTGATTATTGCGAACAACTGAATTTATTTATTTCATTAGTTAATGAAGCACGTATTTATACTTATATTGACAAACCCTATCCTTTTGAAAAAACACCTATCCAATTGACAAATAACGATTTTATTCTATCGAAAAAAAATCTGATGATGTTACTTAATCGCCTAAACGAAATGACATCATTTGATATTCAACATTATTTCTCTCATTTCAATATCCATAGTTCTATTTTTAGCCATCAGGAAAACCGTGTCATCGATTATTGGATGCTAGAAACCAACACTCATAAAATCGCTCAAATACTAAAAGTCAGCAATAGTACAGTCTATTCTCACAAAAGGCATATTATAGAAAAAACGGGCGTTTCTAATAAAATAGAGTTACTTTTTATTTACAATATATTTAAATATTTTTGTTAAGTCATTTAAATAAACTTCTTTAGCCTAAATGATATTTAATTATTTATGCTAATTCATCAGTGCTGTGAGCTAACTAGGTAAAGAATATTTATGCCCACCGGCTTCAAATTGCAACCAACAAAGTTGCAACTTGAAAGACGGCGGGTATACATCACTTAATGGATTGCAAAGATGTAATATTCAAACCATCATTTAAACGATAGCGGGACTTATTAAAAATTTTAGCCCCATTCTCTCTCCCTGCCCGACGAGCACGCTGTTCGTTTTCTGGTAGTCTCATCTCTTCACTACAAGCATCGCTGCAACAACCTTCGAAACGCTCTGCACAAGATGGGCACTGGATAAACAACAAGTGGCAACCATCATTCTTGCAGTTGGTATGGCTATCACATGTCACTCCGCACTGGTGGCAGTGCGCAATGACTTCTTCAGAAATGCGTTCGCCCATACGCTCATCAAAGACAAAGTTCTTACCAATAAAGCGAACTGGCAGCCCTTTTTCTTTCGCTTTACGGGCATATTCAATAATGCCACCTTCTACATGATAGACTTTGTTAAAACCATTATGCAGCATATAAGCGCTCGCTTTTTCACAGCGAATTCCACCCGTGCAGTACATAACTATATTTTTATCTTTATTGTCTTTCAGCATGTCTACTGCCATTGGCAGTTGTTCACGAAACGTATCAGAAGGAATTTCAATTGCGTTTTCGAAATGCCCTACTTCATATTCGTAGTGGTTACGCATATCGACAAAGACGGTATCAGGATCATCCAGCATTTGGTTAACTTCAGCCGCTTTGAGATATTCGCCTGTTTTTGCTGGATCAAAAGTTTCATCTTCAATACCATCAGCAACAATGCGTTCACGCACTTTCATACGTAATACCCAGAATGATTTACCATCATCTTCCAGAGCAATATTAAGGCGCAGGTTACGTAATGCAGGATCAGTTTCATCCAATAATGTTTTCAAAGCATCAACGTTACTGGAAGGTACACTAATTTGGGCATTGATACCTTCTTTGGCGATATAAACCCGCCCAAAGACAGATAGTTCAGTAAATTCTTGATACAGGCTATCGCGGAAAGACTGTGGTTCGGAAATGGTAAAATATTTATAAAAAGAGATGGTCGTGCGCGGCTCGGCTTCAGCCAACATGCGTTCTTTCAGCTCTTTATTAGAAATACGGTTATGTAACACTGGCATGGTGTTCAAAATATCCTTGTAATATATTGATATTTATACATTTATGTCTATCTGTGTCCACAGAGTGTCCACATTAGACCATTATCGATAATTTTTAACTAGAAACCCCTAGTATGATACAAGGGGTTTTTTATTTTCTACAATATTACTTTTTCCTGTGACTAGGATCCATCAATCTACCGTGGAAACTCTTCTTGATTTTCGAGGGACTTTCTCATTTATCACTATCCAATTATCAGATTAATTTCACACCCATACGGTATTCGCGAGGGATTAAGTACGGTGACAGCAGGGGATTTGCTGGATTTGGCGTAAGTGGTGCTGCGCTGATTGTTAACCTATTTATTTTTGCTATTCATTAAAAACCATTTATTATCAATGCGTTTTTACCTCATATTAAAGGGAGATTTTTATGCATTGGTTAGGGTGGATACCCATTGGTCTTTTGTCGGTATATTTATTGTATAAGGGTTTTATGCGGCTTTTAGTGGTTTTTATCGGGATGTCTTTCATAAAAACAATCCCGAAAGATGCCGAGAGGGCCTTACAGAAAGAGAATGAAAAACGGGTTAAGGGTGAGATCCCCCCCTTAACCCATGAAGACTGGGGGATGATGGTCATTGCGCCTCAGGCATTGCTTGGCGGGAATAGTTGCACGGACTATTCACCGAGGGATGACCCCGACAGTGGATTCGACCTAATCTATGGAGTAAAAAACAGACAGGATTTAATCCATGAGCTGTTTCTTTTAATCACCGGGCAGGATGAAGGGCGTGTTTTATTCCATGAGACACGGGAGAAGGTGATTGGCCTACCTGAAAAGGAATTTAAAAAAGCGCTGAAGGAAATCAGACGGCGTAACGTCACTCAGGAGGAGAAAAAGGCATTTATCTGGCAGTATAAGGTGATGTATCACAATATCAATGAGGCGCAAAGCCTGAAATATTTCCCAACTGACTATCATACCTTCATCGGAAATTGTTTAGCCGGGTGCAGACTGAAATACATCACCGAAGCCGAAGCCAAAGCGTGGGCAAACATGTTAGCCCCGTTTTTTCGTGAGACGTTCAGTGGATGGGGTGATGTATGGCACAGCTACGTCATGAATCTCTGGTTTTTTGTGGGGTATGATAAAGAATTGAAGCAGATGGAACCGACCTATCGAGCCATTATCAACGTTTTATTAAAAGAAATGTGCAGCCCGATCAATACAATTAGATGGGATGCCCCTCTTCCCCCCGTTGAGACGTTTTCATTTGCCGAAGCCGTGGCAGGCTTAAACGTGAAAAGTGCGAGCGGTAGGGTAATGGACGTTGATGAAGTGAATAACATCATCAGAAAACACCTGAATATGGCGGGTTCGTAAATCATCAAAAAGACAGAAAACCAATAACAGAGGCACAGTGCCTCTGTTTTTATTTCGGCTGTTCAGGCCAATTAATATCAGGCGCAACGGAATAGTCTAAAGTATAGCAGAATCAACATAACCTGACATATTCAATATGTTCCGTAAACAACTCATCAACTGAACATCTTTTTTGCCTCCTTACCGCTTTTGCTCCGCCCCATTTGTGTTCTATCGGGTTCAAATCCGGACTATAAGCGGGAAGCCATTCCAGTTGACATCTGCTGT
>NZ_NKHR01000032.1:0-29957 GCF_014467285.1 Xenorhabdus sp. PB62.4
TTGATATCAGAACGCGGGTCATCGATCTTACTGATAAAGTTAAAAATACTCATTATTACGATCGCTATTTTTATGGAATAGCGTGATCTTATCGTTTTAATGAGAGAAAGAGCTATAAGAAGTTATATTCTGGTCTTTATTTAACCTAAATAACCTTACTAAATATATGAGATCTCACCCTGATTTTATTCGCGGATTTCTTCTTGTTTGGTTTGATATTAGCGTTAGCGTCCGTTTCCATCACCACATTGGACATCGCCCATGCCAGCACCGGATCGCCGTTGTGACGAATGACTTTGCGATTAACAAACACCTCAGCCGACTTCGCCACGGGGCTAAAGCGCATATAGGTTTGCGGGAATGGCTCAACATCCAGCCCCGCACCTTGTAATTGTGTTCTAAGATGCGTGGCGTTCCATGTATCAAATCCCACCAGTTTGATATCAAAGTGCTGGCTGTCTTTAAGAATGTCATCACGAATACGGTCATAATCAATGCAGTCGCCTACGGTGGTGCGTATCCAGCCCATTTACGCCCATTGTCGATACACCGCCCGATTCTTATTGGCAGGATTCTGTAACTGGGCTTCCGGTAAGTAATGGCGGGTCAGTAATAACAGTTCATTATCCACGGGGAAGGTGTAACAGATACTGGTGATATCGCCTGTTGAGGATAAATCCAGTCCGGCGTAACACTCCAAGCCTTTCAGGTCGTTTTCTTCATAATCCATTTGGCAGGCTTTCCATGCACCTTCGCCCATCCACGGCGCTTCGCCCTGACACCAGATATTAAAGCGTTTGGTGAGCATTTCTGTCCACTGTGACGGGATGCCCCGCGCTTTCCAAGGTGCGGGTTTCTCCGGTCAGAACATAGTGGCGCAGTTCGTCATTACTGAGGTTCTTGCTGGTCGGTTGGGGTTTGCTTGCCTGACTGCGTTCTTCATCAGACAGCACCTCATAACGAACAATTTCCGTATTCAGGTTATCGGATTGGCTGCGCAGCTCGTCGAACTGTTTGGCTTCATCGGGATTCAGTGAGCGCTTTTCGTCTTCGGCTTTGGTAAGCAGCGAACGCATTTGATGAGTTAAATCGGCTTTTTGCTGGCGTAATTCGAATAGTTTTTTCATGGTGTCGTATGGTTATTTATTTTCCTCAAAGACACTATTTAATACTATGAAAAATAATTAAAAAGCCTCTAAAGTTTAGAGGCTAAACAGGGAAAAACATAAGGACAGAATATTTACAAAAAATTTCATTTACACAGGGATAAATTTTTCACATAAGTAGTTGGTGACATCCACGATATTTTATCACATGTTAAATAACCATCATTTTTTAACTTATAATCAACATAAAAAGAGATAGGTAAGCTAATGACAAATGATGCAATCATCAATCTACTCAGGTACTTAACAAGTATCTTGTTGTATTTAGGTAATCTATCAAATATAAAGAAAAAAATAGAACCTGATAAAGAGTAAAATATTATAGGGAAAGATAGAATACTTATAATAACTGCGCTGGAGAATGTTATTTCATCTTTCATTAATACTAATGAAACAGCAGATTTAATAATGAAGCTCATCAGAAATGTAAGGAATAATAACAATATTACTCCACCCAAGGCTTTTAAATATTTGCTATTCACCTAATTCTTCCCATCGTATTAAAAAAATATTGTAAGTCTGCTTCCGGTGTTCTTGGCTTTCTCTTCATTTCTTCTTTCAAAAGTGCTATTAATTTTTCGCTTATTCCATATTGCTTATCAACAAGATCTAAACCGATAGCCGCTAGAATTCCAACAGCTAAAACTATTCCCGCAACAACAATAATACTTCCACCTACCAAAGCAGTGGCAGTTAAAAGTGATCCTACAATCCAAGAGGAAGCAGCAATAATAGCAGTTTTAGCCATATCCATTGTTATGTTGCCGATAAAATCGGCTAAAGTATATTCATCCTTAAAAATACTTTCTATCAATCTATAGCCAATCGAAAAGACAATACAGAATCTAACACCTTTGATAATACTAGCATTAAGACCTTGCTGTCCTATCCCCATGGCTAACATTTGAGGGTGGCTAGCACCGTATCGGGTTCCCCTGATAAGGCGCCTAAGACCAGCATGACCTGACAGATGAATATATTTTTTCCCATTTTCTCCCACATAGGTTTTTGCAGTAATACTTAACCTCTTAAATTCCCGGCAAACATCAGAAAACCCATGTGAATCATAAATATTTCCCGCATAGGTGGAAATAGGATCTGTGACAGAAAATACATACGCCATAGGATTTTTTTTCTTGTTATCTACTTCCGTGCCTCTTGCAAATTCGTCTCCGTAACTTAGATTTTCTGCTTCCGTACCTCTTGCAAATGCTTCTCCATGACTTGGGATTTGTGGATGGGAGGGACTGATATCCTCAATAATGCTTTTGGCTTGCGCTAATGTGAGAACAAAGTGATATTGGGTATTATCACTCAATACTTTTTCTAACCCAATGGCATCAAAAAATTCATGCTGGGGTTTTAGCTGATTAATCCCTACATTACCCCTTAAAAAATCGCCCATATAACCATCCCAAGTGGGATTATATTTTTTATGTGTCATTCCTCAATTCTCCGTAGCACTCAATATCAAATTAATAATTGATTGACTTATGTCAAGATTTCCGATGTAGCATCAATTAAGCAGGATATAACAACAATGCTTACCCATTCCAGCATGGAAAAGATCCACCTTTAAATTTGTGATGAATCTCTATTCTTAAGCAAAATCAGACAATTACTTAATTTCAGTCATACCATAATAAAAAAATTATGCACTAAATTTATTATCCCAGACTCATCCGGCTTTTATTTGCCTGCCAGAGATATTTTACTTAACAGAAATTATTACGAAAAAAAACCACATTTGTTACATATATATCACAATGGTCATTATCACAACTCATTAATTTCGATTATTGAGCTGCTTTTAATATAACCACATTCTCATAATTGCCCGCTAATACATCCAGTCGCTCACACCACTTGTTTAAAGCGTCCAGCTTCTCTGGTAGGTATTGGCTCTTGTTGTATATTGCCATGATACCCGGCAAAGCGTGCCCTAGAAGCTGTTCTACCACATGTGGTGCTATACCCATGTCATTCATTTTAGTTGCAAACGTTCGCTTTAAATCATGCAAAGACCATTCCTCGTCATGCTCTAATTTTTTCCATATTTTTCTGCCATATTGTGCAACTGCTTCAAGTTTTTTAACTTCCCCTAAGAGGTAACCACTTTTATGGTTTTGGTTAATAATATTCACCAAAAATAGCTTCATGTATTCCGGTATTGGACGAATGATTTTCTCACCTGTCTTGCTATTTTCTTTTGGAACAGTCCATAACATAGAATTAAAATTCCATTCTGAACATTTAGATAACCTGATCTCTCGTGTCCGATAACCAAATACAACCAAAATTTTCAATAAATTATTATAATAAGGTAAATACATACCTGAATTTATGGAGTCCCATAATTGACCAAGTTCATTATCTTCTAAATATCGCTGGTCTTTATTTTGTTTTTTTCCAACATCCTGAATAGTTAGATCATCCAATACATGGTTAACTGTATACCTTCTTACCCGGCAAAATTTTAGAGCTTGCTTGCACAATTGAAATACAGAACCAGAAGCCACAGGAGCTTTCTTTTTCATTCGATCAAAGCATTGCAGCCAATATGTTGTTTCACAATCAGACAATGCCATTTCACCAATATAAGGATAAATATGCTTTTCTAATTGAAGAATAAGGGTATCAATATTGACTCGATTTTCTCTGCCGTAGTGCTCTATCCAATATTCGATAGCGTCTTTTGCAGTAACTGGTTTTAATGATTCCTGCATCGCTAAGTTAAATTGGAGCTTTGGATCTTTACCAGATGCTAACCAACTACGACATTTATCCCTCGTTTCTCGAGCCTGTTTGAGACTCACATCAGGGTAGCGCCCAATAGTAAGGCGGTTTAACTTTTTGCCATCAAGTCGGTAGGTAAAAACCCAACTAATGCCACCAACTTTAGATGCTTTGGCGCTCAATCCAGCACCATCGGCAAAAAATTCAATATTGCCCCTTTCTTTTCCGTGCAGGGTTCTAAGTTTTTTGTCACTGAGCTTGTTTAGTTTGGCAGCCATGCTCGCTAAAGATATTTATACAATTGTTTATACGCAGTGTGCTGTAAGAGGGGCAAAACGTCAATAAACACTGTAACAACATACAGTTGAATGATTAATTAATTATTTGATATTTATATAAAAATAATAATCATGGACAAACTTCAAAACACAAAGTAGTTATATATAGTCTGTAATGATTTCAGATACATTTACGCTGTTTGCAGCGGTTTCATTGCAAACGTGCGAGGCTGTTCCCAATATTTCTAATATAATGAGAGAGTTACCATGGCAAAACACATCGAATTTTCCGCCACTGGCGGCCCAGAAGTACTCCGATATTGTGAATTTACGCCTGTTGACCCTGCATCTGATGAAGTTCAAGTCGAAAATAAAGCCATCGGGATTAACTACATTGACACCTATGTACGTAGCGGGCTATATCCACCAGCCAGTTTGCCCAGCGGGTTGGGAACCGAAGCCGCAGGTATTGTCACTAAAGTGGGTTCAAATGTGACATCCATTAAAGTTGGTGATCGTGTTGTTTATGCCCAATCTGCCGCTGGTGCTTACAGTGAAGTACACAATGTGCCCGAAAGCAAATTAGCCCTGTTACCGGATGAAGTTTCATTTGAACAAGCTGCTGCATCTTTTTTAAAAGGTTTAACTGTTTACTATTTGTTCAATCTGACTCATAAGATCCGGTCGGGAGAAACATTTCTGTTTCATGCCGCAGCCGGCGGTGTGGGTTTAATTGCCTGCCAATGGGCAAAGGCATTGGGCGCAAAATTGATTGGAACAGTGGGTTCAGACGAAAAAGCATCGCTTGCCAAAGCGGCTGGGGCATGGCAGACCATCAACTATCATCGCGAGAATATTGTGGAACGTGTCTTGGACATCACTGGCGGGGAAAAGGTTGGCGTAGTATATGATTCTGTCGGCAAGGAGACATGGCTGGACTCATTGGATTGCCTGAAACGGCAAGGTTTGATGGTCAGCTTCGGTAATGCTTCGGGACCAGTGACAGGCGTGAATTTGGGGATCCTCAATCAGAAAGGTTCACTGTTTGTTACCCGCCCTTCTCTTAATGGCTATATCACGACTCGCGAAGAATTGGCAGAAGCCAGCAAGACGCTGTTTGATCTCATTGCCAGCGGTAAAATCAATGTGGATGTACCGGAAAACCAGCAGTTTCCACTGAGAGAAGCCGTAAGGGCACACCAGATGCTGGAAAGCCGTGCCACCCACGGTTCCAGCTTGTTGATCCCATAATACAGAACAAAATGAGAGCGGATCACATCCGCTCTGTCACCATTTCCAGCGCTTTTTCAACAATCATAATATCAGCACCAGCTTTATGGGCATTTTCACTCAAGTGGCGCCGCCATTGGCGTGCACCGGGAATGCCCTGAAAAATCCCCAAGATATGGCGGGTGATATGTCCTAAATAAGTTCCTTTTGACAACTCCTGTTCGATATAAGGATAAAGCGCCTTAATCGCATCAACCGTATTCGTCACGGGTGCGGTTTGATCAAACAACTCACGATCTACATTCGCCAGAATAGATGGATTTTGGTAGGCTTCTCTCCCAATCATTACACCATCCACATGCTGCAAATGCTGCTTAGCTTCTTCCAATGACTTAATGCCGCCATTAATGGAAAGAGTCAGTTGTGGGAAATCTTTCTTCAATTGATAAACTCGTGGGTAATCCAGAGGCGGAATTTCGCGATTTTCTTTTGGGCTCAATCCAGACAACCACGCCTTGCGCGCATGGATCACAAAATTGTCGCAATCACTGTTTTTCACGACAGTATCAATAAAATCGCACAAAAACTCGTAACTATCCTGTTCATCGATCCCGATGCGGGTTTTCACTGTAACAGGAATATCCACCACATCCTGCATCGCCTTGACACAATCGGCCACCAGCGCGGCTTCTCCCATCAGGCATGCTCCAAAACGGCCATTCTGCACACGATCAGAGGGGCAACCAACATTCAAATTGATTTCATCGTAACCCCGCTCTTGCGCAATCTTGGCACAGTGCGCCAAAGCGTGAGGTTCACTGCCACCCAATTGCAATGCCAGTGGATGTTCTTGTTCGTTATAAGCCAGATAATCCCCTTTGCCGTGAATAATCGCGCCTGTTGTCACCATTTCCGTGTAAAGCAACGCTTCCTTACTTAATAGGCGATGGAAGTAACGACAATGACGATCAGTCCAGTCTAACATGGGGGCAACGGAAAAGCGGGATGATGGGTGCATATCACAAACCTCATTTAAAAATCAAAAAGATAGCGCCGATACCGCCGCTTTATATTCTGGTTTATTTTGGCTTATTCAGCCATTAGGGGGGAGCTCAAACTTCCCCCAGATATCCAAGGCGGGCAATTATACAGAGCGAGAAGGATAGCTTCAAACTCAGCCAGATTTAACCACTACAACCGAATTAATCCCACTCAAAGCGTAGTACTGAGAATTCTTCTTGAATTTCATTGATAAACCTGTTCGTATTAGAAAGGCTCCAATTTCGAGCGATGTAATATCCTTCATCTTGGTAAACAAACTCAGGTTCTGACTGAGTACGATATTTTTTGTATTTATCTTCAGTACTTTTGATTTCTTCGAATTTCTTCAATAACTGAAAAGAACACGTTTTATTATATCGGAGGAAGTAAAAAACAGATTCACTGATAAGTTTATGCTCTTCCAGTGCTCTAACCGTATAAAAACCAATATCTGACTTACGGAATTTTTGCTGATAACGTTCTCCATTGACATACAGAGTCAACGATGAGTGATCTTTTTCGCTATTGCGGGCCACTCTCTCTTCTCGCTTTTTATGACGTACTTCTATCTGGTAATCCATCGCTTCAGGAAGGGGAATAATTTGCTCAACATTCAATAAGAGTTTTTCACCAATTCTAAAAGGTTGAAGACGAACACAAGTAATGTCCAGCCCCATATCATTCAACCATAAAACTGATGTGGTAATTTCTTTAGAAAAGTTACAAGCAGCTAAGACAATACGTGTCTCTTTAGCAAAATCACCTTGTTGTGGTGAGTCCCATCCCAGAAAATCTAATATCGAACTTTCAGCATCAATATTTTGCCCCATTCGATTTAAAAAATCCCTGTAAGCACTAACTGCTTGCTCCCAAGTTAGATTCGCAACCATAGCAGCATAACGAATCGCTTGGAGTTCCATATGACCACCATCATCATCCCGCTTTAGTTCTATAACGACAAGATTTGCAGACTTATCAATACCGAGTAAATCAAGACGACGATTAGAGTCCACAAAATGGCTATATTCTTCGGCGATCACTAATGTATCAGGGCTAATAGCTTCAATATTTAATTTTAAGAGGCGCTGAATGTCTTCACGTTCCTTCAACTTTTCAGCCTCAAATGAAGTCATTTCAACTTTTATTAACGAATCCTCTGTTAATTCATATATTGTCATTTAAGTTCCCTCATCCCTACTCGACATATCAAAAATGACCCGGTTAAATTGCTGTGTGTTTTCTGGGCCATCTAACAAACCAATAAATTTATCAACATTCAAATGCTCAAACATTTCACACGTATCTTTGCTCTTTTTTAATACACTTCCCAAATGTACGGAATAACGTGAATGGTAAGATCGCCGGGATGGGTAATCGTAAATCAAGTTGATTTTCCATCTTCGGTTCCTTTTGCAATACAGAGTAAAACCTATCCAAGCAGGCGATCAATGTCACTATTCAGTGCAAAATTCAGTGCAGGATGCGGATTTCAGTATGGTTATTATCTTCATCCATTATTTCATCGTTGAGCGGATCTTCCATCTGATCTTGTAATATAGAATTTACGACATCAGCAAAACCATCTTTCATATATTGTTCCATGAAGATGCCTTTCGGATCTGGCCAAGGTAATTGCGCTATAGGCCAATCACAATATTCTTTATAAAATCGGAATTCTTTCAAACGACCTTTTACTGTATCAAAATCCCGGCTCCAATAAGCGTTACCTAACCGGTAATTAGTGTAAAACGCATCAAAGCTGCCAAAAATTTCATAAACATAATCCGCAGTTTTCAATATATTTTTCCACGCTGTTTCTTCACTGATATAACCCGCGGAAAAACAGTTCCGGCTCAAAACAATTGCCCGCCAAAGATCAAATCCCCAAAGCAAAGCGGGAGGACGCCCATCAATTGACCGAGAGCATTGTTGGACATATTCAGGTGATTCTTCAATCAAGCTGCCCAGTACCGTAAACATTTCTCCATCGGTAAAAACTGCATCAGCAGCAAAGCGTTCTGAGTGCATTCCTGTCCATAAATCATGCAATGTTTTCCAATAATCTTTTTCATCAAGAATGCCCCAGTTTTGGTAAACTTGAGATTGGTGAGGTTCTGCATCAGACAAAGGCAAAATACGGTATTGATAGTTATCGTGAGCAACTCGACTTTTCAGAGGATAATGCTCTAAGGTTTCTGTCCAAAATCCATCGTAATAACAACTCACTATATGCAGACGCAATGCCTGACGTTTTTCTTCCGGCAAAACAGCATATTTTGCTTGCGAATAATAACGTTTTTGCTCAGCAATAGGCAGGTTTTTGAGACGTCGGAAGCTATAAATAGAAAGAGATACACCGATTAAGCTTAAACCAACCAATACAGCCCAAAGTATATAACCCATGAAAGGTATGTTACCAGCACTGAAAATCAATCCCGTTATCCCTATCGATAACCCACTCAGTAACAGTGTTGTAATCCAAAGTATACTTAAGCCAACTGCCTGAATAGGTTTAAGAAACGCCATTCCTTTTCTTTCTTTGAGGATTGCTTTGACTATCCTAAAACCATCAACAGGAAATCTTCTATTATTCGGGTGGTTCTGTAGTAATTCTTTCATTTTTAATCCATTAATTTGTATTTTACGATACTGAAATTTATTTCCGTCCTAAATGGAATTATTGGAGTAAAAGTCATTTATTGTATTGACTACTGCAATTTATCTCTATCTGTAATCATATGAGAATATTCTTTTCTTTCATTGACTATAACTGTTGTTATATTGAAATAATGAATTGTTAATTTCATATCATCACTCTTATTGACCAATTTAACCATTTATATATTATCCAGTATTTTCACTTTTATTTTTTCCTTTTTTTAGCCCATTTTATTGTCCTTATCCGTCGATTGATTTTCGTTCTCCATATTCATTGGTAAGGGTATGTCACATAATGCCAAGATAGCCAGCCGCCTTATGTATATCAGGCATCAGAAAAGCGCTAATCATTGTGTAGGCTCCACTCTCAAGCCCAAAAACATGGTAGTATTAAAGTCATTAACATCGTGTAGGTGTGAGAGGTGTAATGAAAACTATCAATCAAAAAAAGTTGCTGGCACTGGCTGAGACAATCTGTCTGTCAAGAGGGGTTCGTTTGACACCTCAACGCCTTGAAATTCTTCGTCTAATCGCTGAACAGCCCAGCGCAATAAGTGCCTATGATTTACTAGATTTGCTACGTGAAGTCGAACCACAAGCCAAACCGCCAACGGTTTATCGTGGTTTAGAATTTCTATTGGAACAAGGTTTTATCCACAAAATAGAATCCACAAACAGTTATGTTCTCTGCCATCATTTTGAGGAACCCAGCCATACCTCAGCGATGTTTATCTGTGAAGACTGTGGCTCCGTAACGGAAAAAGACGCGAAAGATGTTGAATCCACTATTCAACAGCTCGCACAAGGCACAGGGTTTCATTTACGAAATAGTGTGATAGAAGTGCATGGTTTGTGCTCTTCTTGCTATGAAATCGATTCCTGCACGGAACGAGATACATGCGAGCACAATCATTCAGTTACAGAGAATAAAAAGAAATAAGGTGAGAATGCTGAAGCCTGATTAAACGGTGAGGCGGTCATGGTTGATGTACTCACTTATCCTCATGTCACCGCTTAATCTACGTTTAACGGGAACCGGGAAAATGACCGCCTCAGAATGGCAAAGTGCAATTATCCGTTTTTACGCTCAGAACCAGTCTCCGCTACGAATAACGCCTACTGCCAATCCTTCAATAGTGAAGCTCTGTTCACTCAAATCTACAACAATCGGCTTGAATTCTGGGTTTTCAGCAATCAGCTCAATTCTGTTCCCTGTTTGTTTAAAGCGTTTTACTGTGACTTCATCTTCAATACGCGCCACAATGACTTGCCCATTATGAACATCCTGTGTCTTATGAACAGCCAGTAAATCCCCGTCCATAATACCGATGTCTTTCATAGACATTCCACTGACACGTAACAAAAAATCAGCACTTGGTTTGAATAATTCAGGATCAACCTTATAGTGACTTTCAATATGTTCCTGAGCCAGCAGTGGTTCGCCGGCAGCAACACGACCGATTAGCGGTAATCCCGCACCTTCATCTTGCTCTTCGAGAAGCAAACGGATACCTCTGGATGCACCAGAGATAATCTCTATCACCCCTTTACGTGCCAGAGCCTTTAAATGCTCTTCTGCCGCGTTAGGTGAACGAAAACCCAGACGTGCCGCAATTTCAGCACGTGTTGGTGGCATACCCGTTTGCGAAATATGGTCACGCACCAAGTCATAGACTTGCTGCTGTCTGGCAGTTAATGCTTTCATTTCGCCCCCTGTTTGTTTATACAGTCAGACTGTGAGTATATACAGGTAAATTAGAATTGGGAACCTGTTAGCATGTAAAAGCAGCTAAATAACGTATTTTGATGAAAAAATACATCATCTCAGAGTATAAAATGCGACCAAAGAATTGTTCCCCAAGTCAACAGCGCAAGAATTATGGTTAGCAATACAGCCGCTGATCCCATATCTTTCGCCCGGCCCGATAATTCATGATATTCACTACCAATACGATCCACGACGGCTTCTATGGCACTGTTAAGAATCTCAATAATGATGACAAGCATGACCGAACCGATAAGCAAGAGCCTCTCAATTAAGCTGATGTCTAAAGAAAATGCGACGATGATCGCAAATATGGCAGTCACTGCCTCCTGCCGGAATGCCGCTTCATTTTGCCAAGCAGCCTTAATTCCTTTCGCTGAATAGCCCGCAGCTTTGATGATGCGGGTCAGACCTGTTGATTGATTTGCCATGGTAATTTTTTTAATCAGCTTAATGATTGTATGGTCATATAACTTTTAGCTCTTATTATTGTCTTATTTCCACAGATCTCAAAATCTGTTTCTGGTATCCTTGCGACGCGTTGCTAACAAGAGGCTTAAAGCAGTTATGTCAGGTTGGCGTAAAATATATTATAAATTATTGAATTTACCACTAAAATTATTAGTAAAAAGTAAACTTATCCCTACGGATCCCATTGCTGAGCTGCGTCTTGATACGACACGGCCCATTTTGTATGTGCTGCCGTACCATTCAAAAACAGACTTATTGACCCTGCGTCAACAATGTCTGGCGCAAGATCTGCCGGATCCGTTGAATCCTTTGGAAATTGGGGACACGCAGCTTCCTAGCTGTGTCTTTATTGATAACGGCCCACGTGTGTTCCGTTGTTATGCACCAAAACATGAATCTGTGAAAATCTTTCATTCTTATCTGGATCTGCATCGCAATAATCCTGATTTGAATATCCAGATGGTGCCAGTTTCCGTGATGTTTGGTCGCTCTCCCGGGCGTGAAGGACATGAAGGGAACACAGCGCCGCAGTTACGTCTGCTAAATGGTGTGCAGAAGTTTTTTGCGATCCTGTGGCTTGGGCGGGATAGTTTTGTGCGTTTTTCTACGCCTGTTTCCTTACGCCGCATGGCTGATGAACACGGTGCGGATGATATTATTGCCAATAAACTCGCTCGTGTTGCGCGGATACATTATTCCCGTCAACGTCTCGCGGCTGTTGGGCCTCGTTTGCCTGCCAGACAAGATCTGTTCAACAAGTTATTGGCTTCAAAAGCGATAGAAAAAGCAATTGCTGATGAAGCACGCAGCAAGAAAATCTCTCCCGAAAAGGCGAAGCAGAATGCCATCAATATGTTGGAAGAGGTTGCTGCGGATTTCTCCTATGAAACAGTGCGCTTGACCGACCGTGTTTTGAGTTGGACCTGGAACCGTTTGTATCAAGGCATTAATGTTCATAATGCCGAACGAATTCGCCGATTGGCACAAGATGGCCATGAACTGGTTTATGTTCCATGCCATCGTAGCCATATGGATTACTTGCTGCTTTCTTATGTACTTTATCATCAAGGGCTGGTTCCCCCACACATTGCTGCGGGCATTAACCTGAATTTCTGGCCTGCCGGCCCGATATTCCGCCGTCTTGGTGCGTTCTTTATCCGCCGTACATTTAAAGGCAATAAGCTCTATTCGACGATCTTCCGCGAATATCTCGGTGAATTGTTCTCCCGTGGTTATTCGGTTGAATACTTTGTCGAAGGTGGTCGCTCACGTACCGGGCGTCTGCTTGATCCGAAAACGGGGACACTCTCCATGACCTTGCAAGCGATGCTGCGTGGGGAATCCCGTCCAATCACGATTGTACCGATCTATATCGGTTATGAGCATGTGATGGAAGTTGCAACTTACGCCAAAGAGTTGCGGGGAGCCACCAAAGAAAAAGAAGGCTTTTTCCAGATGGTGAATGGCCTGCGTAAACTGCGTAATTTGGGACAAGGTTACGTGAACTTTGGCGAGCCAATCCCGTTGGTACAGTACCTTAACCAACATGTTCCAAATTGGCGTGATTCCATTGACCCAATAGAATCTCAGCGCCCCACATGGCTGTCTCCAACAGTCAGCAAACTGGCTGATAATATTATGGTCAATATCAATAATGCCGCCGCGGCCAATGCCATCAATTTGTGCACTACAGCATTGCTGTCGTCACGTCAGCGAGCACTTACTCGCGAGCAGCTTATTGAGCAGTTAGATTGTTATCTGCAATTGCTGAACAATGTGCCTTACACCAACGATATCACTGTACCGAACAAAACAGCGGAAGAGTTGTTGGATCATGCCTTGCTGATGGATAAGTTTGAAGTCGAGAAAGACAGTCTGGGGGATATCATTATCCTGCCACGCGAAAGCGCGGTATTGATGACTTATTATCGCAACAATATCCAGCACTTGTTGATCTTGCCATCCTTGATTACCAGCATTGTGATGCATCACCGTCGTATTAGTCGCAGTGAATTGCTCAGGCAGGTAGAGTTAATCTATCCGTTAATCAAGCAGGAACTTTTCATGCGTTATAGCAAGGAAACGCTTCCCGAAGTCGTCAATACCCTGATTGATGAGCTGGCGCGTCAATGCCTTATCTGTAACAAAGAGCAAGGAATGCTGGTACTGAATCCTGCCCGCATCCGCCCGCTGCAATTACTGGCGGCGGGTATCAGAGAAACATTGCAACGCTATGCAATTACGCTTTCTTTATTAAATGCCACCCCGGACATCAGTCGTGGTGTACTGGAAAAAGAGAGCCGGATGTTGGCACAGCGTTTGTCAGTGCTGCATGGCATCAATGCACCAGAGTTCTTTGACAAGGCGGTTTTCGCCTGTTCAGTCAATACGCTACGCGAAGAAGGTTATATTCAGGATAGTGGCACTCAAAATAGTGGCACTATAGTTACAACCAACGCTCAGTCACTTTACCATGTATTGAGCGAGTTAATGTCACCTGAAATTCGCCTGACAATTGAAAGCGTCAGTATGCCGCCAGAGCAAAATGACCCTGAACAGGTAAAAGAGCAAAGATAATGGTGTTACGTGGAGCATAAACGGTTAACGGGCGGTAATACCGCCCGTTATATTAGACATAGCTGAAAAAGACACCAAGGAATAAAATAAAGCCAACGTAGTTATTATTCATAAAGGCTTGAAAGCAAGATGCCCTTTCCCGGCCTGAGATCAGTTTTTGTTGATAAATAAACAACGCTGCTGCCAGCAATATTGTCCAGTAGTATATTCCCCCCAGATTCACGATATTGCCGATCAATACCAAAATACCCAACATGGTAAATTGCAGAATACCAATAATCAGTTTATCAAAGCGTCCAAAGAGTACCGCCGTCGATTTCACACCGATTTTTAGGTCATCATCACGATCAACCATCGCATACTGTGTATCATAAATCACTGACCAAATAATGTTGGCTAAAAATAACAGCCAACACTCCAAAGGTAAGGACTCACTTACTGCGGCAAATGCCATCGGGATTGACCAGCCGTAGGCAGCCCCTAATACAACTTGTGGCAGATGGCTGACACGTTTTACGAAAGGATAACTCCACGCCAACACCAAACCAACGATCGACAATGCAATCGTCATTTTATTCAGCGTCAGAACCAGCACAAAAGAGATGAGTACTAGCGTGGCAAACAAGATTTTACTTTCTTTTTCGGTGACATCACCACTAGGCAGAGGACGAGATTTTGTTCGTTCTACATATCCATCAAATTTTCTGTCTGCGAAATCATTAATGCAGCACCCCGCAGCACGCATAGAAAACACACCAATAGTAAATACTAACAACACATGTAAATTTGGTATACCTTTTGCGGCGATCCACAATGCCCAATATGTTGGCCATAATAATAATAATATGCCAATGGGTTTATTGATACGCATTAAACGGCAATAGGCACGCCATTTATTTTGCGTCATTCTGACCTCCAATCTATTTCTCCCCTTTTATTTTGTTTGTTTTATATACAGGTGATTCTGGCAGAAAAACCTCTGTGAGCAGCAGTGGCTTACCTGATAATCTCAATAGCGAACTCCGCACCCAACGTGACTCTTGCCAGCCTATTTGAATATAATCCCGCGTCAGATTATTACCACTAAAAAGATAACGCCCGAGGGGGACGGTTCCTACATCAACCAATTTTCGATCCGGGCCAGTCAGTGTTTCTGCCGGAATAACCGTGCGACCTAAAAGCCACGGGATATTATCTCCATACAAGACAACCTCGCGTAACCAATATTTTTCGCTCACAGGTAAGTGCTTACTTTCATCGCCTAATTCTTCTGCCGTGATGAAGCATTCCCGAGAAGGAGCAACAGATACCTGCTGACAGTGTTGTTCAAAGCGGTGTGTCATTGAACCAACTTCCATCAGCCAGTCTAAAATATCGTCAGGAAGATCGGCCCCGTCTGCCGAAAACCAATGGATGGGTGTTGAAGTTAATATTGTGTCATCTGCCATGTCATTTTCCCATTGCGGGGAATATCAGTTTCCCCGACAGCACAACGAATGGGGAATGAGGATATCATGTTGCAGACCAATAAAATAAAAAGTTGGTAACAAATTATGGAAATCACAAAAAAACTTCCCCCACATAACAATAGTTATTGTGGGGGAGGTGGAATAAACAAGAGGGAGTCAGATTATCGCCATTCTTTGAATCGGTTAATCAGACCATTTGTAGAACTGTCATGGCTGTTCACTGCTTCTGGATCGTGCAATTCAGGCAGAATACGATTCGCCAATTGTTTACCCAACTCTACTCCCCATTGATCAAAGGAGAAAATATTCAGAATTGCGCCTTGAGCGAATATTTTATGCTCATACATGGCCGTCAATGCACCCAAGCTAAATGCCGTAATTTCGCGCAATAAAATGGAGTTAGTCGGACGGTTCCCTTCAAATACTTTGAACGGTACAACATTCGCCACATCCTGGGCACTCTTTCCGGCCGCAGCAAATTCTGCTTCTACCTGAGCCTCTGTTTTGCCAAAAGCCAGCGCTTCAGTTTGAGCAAAGAAATTGGACAGCAACTTATTATGATGGTCGCTAACCGGATTATGGCTGATTGCTGGCGCAATAAAATCACACGGGATCAGTTTGGTTCCCTGATGGATAAGCTGATAGAAAGCGTGTTGACCATTAGTGCCCGGTTCACCCCAGATAATCGGCCCGGTCTGGTAATTGACCGGATTGCCATTGCGATCGATATATTTACCGTTTGATTCCATATTGCCTTGCTGGAAGTAAGCAGCAAAACGATGCATGTATTGATCGTATGGCAGAATCGCTTCAGTTTCTGCGCCAAAGAAATTGTTGTACCAAATACCGATTAATGCCAACAAAACGGGAATGTTGTGTTCAAAGGCGGTCTGCTCAAAATGTTTATCCATCGCATGAGCGCCACTCAACAACTGTTCAAAATTTTCATAACCAATGGAAAGTACAATGGATAAACCAATCGCAGACCAGAGCGAATAACGTCCCCCTACCCAATCCCAAAATTCAAACATGTTTTGTGGATCGATACCAAATTTACTGACTTCCTGTTCATTGGTTGATAATGCAGCAAAATGTTTGGCAACATGTGCTTCATCAATGGCGTTTCGCAAGAACCAATTACGCGCAGAATGGGCATTGGTCATCGTTTCTTGCGTGGTAAAAGTCTTGGAAGCAATCAGGAACAAGGTTGTTTCTGGATCCAAATTTTTTAGTGTTTCAGCAATATGAGTTCCATCCACATTGGAAACAAAATGCGTATTCAGGTGATTTTTATAGGCTTTCAGTGCTTCGGTTACCATATACGGGCCAAGATCGGAACCACCAATACCAATATTCACCACATCAGTAATCGCTTTACCCGTATATCCTTTCCATTCACCACCGATGATACGCTCACTGAATGATTTCATTTTTGCCAGCACCGCATTAACTTGCGGCATGACATCTTCCCCATCCACCGTAATCGGGGTGTTGCTGCGGTTACGCAGGGCAATATGCAGCACAGCGCGATCTTCAGTGCGATTGATTTTCTCACCGGAGAACATACTGCGAATTGCGCTGCTCAAATCAGTTTCTTGTGCCAGTGCCTGTAATTTTTCCAGTGTTTCCGTAGTAATGCGGTTTTTGGAATAATCCACCAGAATCTGCTGATCAAATGTCGCAGAAAATGCCGTAAACCGTTCTTTATCCTGTTTAAACAGATCCCGCAAATGCACATTCTTCATTTGCTCAAAATGCTGCTGTAATGCTTTCCAGGCTTCAGTCTGGCTGGGGTTGATGTTTTTCATGGATGATACTCTCTATCAACTGTCAATAAACAATAGGAATGCACAGATTGTAACGGGTTAATTCTGTGATTAATCTCCCTTTCCTTGTAATTACTGATATTGGTCAAAATAGTCAGTGATTTCCAGCCCTAATTGTTGAGATAGGCAAAAACGATAATTTTATGTCCATCATGAAAATTATTTATGCTTAATTACCAAACATTGACTCAATGCGCTTAACCCTATATTTCTAAAAGTCTATTCTTCGAACAAAAGGTTATCATCCATGTGCGCTGTTTCATCTCCTAATTCGCAGTATGTTGTAGCAAAATTCGGTGGTACGAGTGTGGCTGACTTTGATGCCATGAATAACTGTGCCGATATTATTTTGGCAAATACCAATGTTCGCGTGGTTGTTCTGTCAGCCTCTTCCGGCGTGACCAATTTGCTGGTTGCATTAGCGGCTGGCTGCGATAACGATAAACGGGAGAGTTACCTGAAACAGATCCGTGATATTCAATATGCAATTATTGAGCGATTGAATGATGCGAACGTGATCCGCGAGGAAATTGATCGTCTGCTGGAAAATATTGAGATGCTATCAGAAGCTGCGTCTCTTGCCACGTCAGAAGCACTGACTGATGAATTGGTTAGCCACGGTGAAATGATGTCCACCTTGCTGTTTGTTGAGCTGCTGCGCCAGCGTAATACGGATGCAGAATGGTTTGATATCCGCCGGATCATGCGAACCAGTGCTCACTTTGGAAAAGCAGAACCAGATACCCTCCAACTCCATACTTTAGCAATGGAGCATCTTCATCCTCGCCTGAACAATACGATCGTCATCACTCAAGGTTTTATCGGCAGAGAAGAAAAAGGCCGTACAACTACGCTAGGACGGGGAGGCAGTGATTATACTGCTGCTTTGTTGGGCGAAGCGCTTGGATTACAACGTGTTGATATCTGGACAGATGTTCCGGGTATCTATACCACCGATCCCCGTGTTGCCCCTACAGCTAAACGCATCAATACAATTGCCTTTGATGAAGCGGCAGAAATGGCGACATTTGGCGCCAAAATTCTCCATCCTGCCACGCTACTGCCGGCAGTCCGCTCTGGCATTCCGGTATTTGTCGGCTCCAGCAAAGATCCTCTCGCGGGCGGCACAATAGTTTGTGATAAAACAGAAAATCCACCGCTGTTTCGTGCGTTGGCATTGCGCCGCAAACAAACTTTACTGACTCTGCATAGCCTGAAGATGTTACATGCGCGAGGTTTTCTGGCAGAAGTCTTTACCCTGCTCTCACGCCATAATATATCGGTGGATCTGATTACTACATCGGAAGTAAACATCGCCCTGACACTGGATACCACTGGTTCCACCAGCACCAATGGTAGTTTATTGACGAATGCCTTACTGACTGAACTTTCCGCGTTATGCCGTGTGGAAGTCGAAGAAAATATGGCATTGGTGGCGATTATCGGCAATGATCTTTCGAAGTCTAAAGGATTGGGGAAAAAAGTTTTTGGCACTCTGGAATCCTTTAATATTAGGATGATTAGCGGTGGCGCAAGCAGTCATAATATCTGCCTGCTCGTGCCTGGCAAAGATGCGGAACAAGTCATTCAGACGTTACATCGAAGTTTGTTTGAAATATGACAAAAAAACTAAATATGCTCTAAGAACCCGCATTATGCGGGTTTTCTTGATCTTGCAAAGAGGATATTAAACCGAGCTTACGAATGTTTCGATAGTTCACGCCGGGCTAATTCTGCAAAGAACCCACTGCGGCTGTGATACTCGTTATGTGAACTGACATAATCATCAATTCGGGCTAAGAGAAACTGTGGCAAGGTAATATTTAGTTTAGTCGTGCGCCCTTCGTATCTAGACAAATCTATATCAACGTAAGCCCAGATCCCACCAGTACAATCTTCATCCCCAAGATGATCAGCCACTGTTTTTGCCTCTACTGGTATTTGTCCCTGTTCACTCAAATATTCAAAGTAAGTGCCTAAGGCATTGGCAGCACCAGCAATTGCATCGTCGATAGTATTGCCGGCAAAGTAACAGCCAACAACGTCTGGCACAAATCCGGAGAATTATCCGTCATCGGCCTGATGTAGATAAATTGGATATCTCATGGTTGCACTTATATAAGTTCTATTTCATAAAGCGGTCATACAACCGCTTAACTATTTTCATTGCAGTCCGGCTTGTTTTAGTAATTTATTTAGCGCTCCTACCGCTATGTCTTTACGCGGATGAGGAATAACTATTGGGAAGGACTCACCTGATTTTTCGAAAATATGATGTGAGCCATTGATTCTCACCAATTCCCACCCACACGCTTTGATTCGTTTAACTAAGTCCTCGCTGCTCAATCTCTTCTTTTTCAAAATCGAAGATATTACAGACAAATCAATACCCACCACCACCAATGACTAATATTCATGCTACATACGGTTATCTTTATCCTCTGCTTTTTCACTACCAACACATCCGATGTGTTTTTCCCCGCTTTATCATTCATAATAAGAAAACGAAAATAAGTTCCATTTTTTGTCCATCGCAGCCATCATTACTGCAAGCCGATTATCATCCAGAGGGCATCTTATGAGTACAGCAGTTGCCAATAAACGTACAAGAAAAACTAAAATGACAACAAGCAGTGCCGCTGTAAGCGGCCAAGTTCAGTCTTTAAGCCGGGGACTGACACTTTTGGAATATATTTCCGATTCACCTGTCGGTGTTGCCCTGACTGATCTGGCAATACAAGCAGGCTTGCCCAACTCCACCACTCATCGCCTCTTAACGACTTTGCAGCAACATGGTTTTGTTCGCCAAATTGGCGATCTGGGTTTGTGGGTGATTGCTTCCCATGCTTTTGTTGTCGGCAGTAGTTTCCTACAAAGTCGCAATTTGATGGTGCTGGTTCACCCTATTCTTCGTCAGTTAATGGAAGATTCCGGTGAAACTGTCAATCTTGCCATTCTCAATCTTGATGAGTATGAAGCGGTGATTGTCGATCAAGTGCAATGTAATGCGCTGATGCGTATGTCAGCTCCAATTGGCGGTAAACTGCCGATGCACGCTTCCGGTGCCGGTAAAGCCCTTCTTTCCACATTGTCGGAACAAAAACGGCTTCAATTACTGCATAAAAAAGGCATTCATGCCTATACTCAGCACACCTGTACTACCGCCGCAGCATTAACAGAGAATCTGGAGCAGATCCGCAAACAAGGGTTTTCATTTGATGATGAAGAGCATGCGTTGGGATTACGCTGTATTGCCGCCTGTATCTATGATGAACATCATGAAGCCTTTGCCGCCATTTCTATCTCTGGCCCGATATCACGTATCTCTGATGATCGAGTCACTGAACTTGGTGCTCTTGTTATGCGCGCGGCAAAAGCTGTCAGCCGGGAATACGGTGGAATTAAGTAATTTTTGCCGAAACCCATCTAAAAAGCTGATTTGTTGACGAGCTGTTACGTTTCAGCTTTAAAAATTGATGTAGATCACAGATAAAATGCGTAGCTGGCGAAAGTTGATTGCATCCTCCGATTATTGCATTAACAATGTTACCGGTAACAATGAAGCAATAGTCACATTCCATTGTGATGTCGGGAGCAATTATCATGACAACAAACCAGAACAGCACGGTTACCAACGAAACTGTCGCGCGCATTACACAGCGTATCATTGAACGCTCAAAAGAGACTCGCCGCCATTATTTGGCACGCATTGAAGCCGCTCGTTCAAAAACCGTCCACCGCGCACAACTGGCATGCGGTAATCTGGCTCATGGTTTTGCAGCCTGTCAGAATGATGAAAAAATCGCACTGAAGAATATGGTGCATAATGATATCGCCATAATCTCTTCTTACAACGATATGCTCTCCGCCCACAAGCCTTATGAAGACTACCCACAAAAATTAAAAGATTCTCTGCGCGCAGTTGGTGCGATCGGTCAAGTCGCCGGTGCGGTTCCCGCCATGTGTGATGGCGTGACACAAGGTCAGGACGGCATGGAGTTATCCCTGCTTAGCCGTGACATCATTGCAATGTCGGCTGCCGTTGGGCTTTCACATAATATGTTTGATGGCGCTCTGTATCTGGGGATTTGCGACAAAATTGTACCGGGCTTGGTTATGGCTGCCTTGTCATTCGGGCATTTGCCTGCTGTTTTTGTTCCCGCTGGGCCAATGGCCAGTGGTTTGCCAAACAAAGAGAAAGTTCGCGTTCGCCAGCTTTATGCAGAAGGTAAAGTTGATCGACAAGCACTGCTGGAGGCTGAAGCGGCGTCTTATCACAGTATCGGAACTTGTACTTTTTATGGCACAGCGAATTCAAACCAAATGGTGATGGAAATGATGGGGCTGCATTTACCGGGCGCTTCTTTTGTCCATCCAGATACACCGCTTCGTGAAGCCTTAAATGATGCCGCCGCACGTCAGATCACACGCCTGACTGAAACTTCAGGTAATTATCTTCCATTAGGTCAGATGGTCGATGAAAAAGTCATCGTCAATGGCATTATTGCGCTACTGGCTACCGGAGGATCAACCAACTTGACCATACATTTGGTTGCCATGGCAAGATCCGCCGGGATCATTATTAATTGGGATGATTTTTCTGAACTGTCAGAAGTTATTCCTCTGCTGTGTCGCATCTATCCAAATGGGCCGGCAGATATCAACCAATTTCAGGCTGCCGGCGGGGTGACGCTGGTTATTCGCGAGTTACTGAAAAAAGGCTTACTACACCGTGATGTCAATACTATCGCCGGGTTTGGTCTGGAACGTTATACTCAAGAACCCTGGCTTAATGAAGGACAGTTGGCATGGCGTGAAGGGGCTTTCTCTTCATTGGACAGTAATGTTATTGCCAGCATTGAACACCCCTTCGAGCGCCACGGTGGTACGAAAGTCATGACCGGAAATCTTGGCCGTGCAGTTATGAAAACTTCTGCGGTTCCAGTGGATAATCAAGTCATTGAAGCACCCGCAGTGGTCTTTAATAGCCAGCATGATATCGCCCCTGCTTTTGAGGCTGGCAAGCTGGATCGTGATTGCGTTGTGGTTGTCCGCTATCAAGGCCCGCAAGCGAATGGTATGCCAGAATTACATAAGTTGATGCCACCCTTGGGCGTTTTGATGGATCGTGGCTTTAAAGTTGCTTTAGTCACTGATGGCCGTTTGTCCGGCGCGTCCGGTAAAGTCCCTTCAGCCATTCATGTCACGCCAGAAGCCAGAACGGGCGGATTGCTGGCAAAAGTACAAAATGGTGATTTGATCCGGGTTGATGGTCGTACCGGAGAGCTTATGCTTCTGGTTGATGAGCAGGAATTGGCACAAAGAACACCGTATCAGCCAGATTTAAGTGAAGGGCATATTGGCTGCGGCCGTGAACTCTTTGGCGCACTGAGAACCCAACTTTCAGGTGCAGAACAAGGGGCATGTTGCATTACATTTTAATAAGCGAGGGCTTTTAAAACCCTTGTGTTCTGATTTAACGAGAGAAACAGCTAATGAATAACTGGAAAACAACCGCAGAAAATATCCTGACTGATGGCCCTGTCGTCCCTGTCATTGTTGTCAATGAGATTGAACACGCCGTTCCTTTGGCAAAAGCACTGGTTGCTGGCGGAATTCGTGTCCTGGAAGTGACATTAAGAACGGAATGTGCAGTAGAAGCTATCCGCCTTATTGCTAAAGAAGTTCCTGAAGCGATTATCGGTGCAGGCACGGTTATTAATCCTGAACAACTGGCTACTGTCACCGAAGCCGGCGCTCAATTCGCCATCAGTCCGGGATTAACTGAAGAACTGTTAGAAGCAGCAACTTCGGGTTCAATTCCTCTTATTCCGGGGATCTCTACCGTTTCTGAATTGATGCTAGGGATGAGTTATGGCCTGAAATGCTTCAAATTCTTCCCGGCAGAAGCGAATGGTGGTGTTAAAGCATTGAAAGCTATTGCAGGCCCATTCCCACATGTGCGTTTCTGCCCAACGGGTGGTATTTCTCCTGAAAACTATCGTGATTATTTAGCATTGAATAGTGTTCTGTGCATTGGTGGATCATGGTTGGTACCAAGCGATACCTTGAAAAAAGGGGATTATGCCCAAATTACGGAATTGGCACGCACTGCAATTGCAGAAGCCAAAGCGTAACTTGCTTATTTAATATTTTTAATGCGGAAATTAATTAATTCATAATATTTCCGTATTAAAAAGGAAATAAACCCATTCCATTTAAAAAAACATTCTTAGAATTGAGAATTTTTGATAGCAGAGAAGTATAAATTTTATTTATCTGAAAATATAAGCCATATCGCAGTATCAAGAGAGTGAACGGATCTATCAGCGGTGTAATATTACAACTGATATTTTCTTTTTAATTCACTCCATCACGCTGGCTGAATCGCTGTCTATGGCGATACGCAAAGACATCTTCCACATGCCCGTTTTTTATACGCTCTTGCAATGCCCGCCAGTAATCCGCTTTGAATAGATCACTGTGGCTCTCTTCGAAGTAACCTCGAATACGTTTGTCTGTGCATAAAAAATGCCGAAATTCTTCTGGAAAAACATCGTTAACAGCCACGCTATACCAAGGCTCATTAGCCAATTCATCTTCTGGATAACGAGGTGGAGGAATATCCCTAAAGTTGACTTCGGTCATGTAGCAGATCTCATCATAATCGTAGAAAATGACCCGACCGTGGCGCGTAACGCCAAAGTTTTTAAATAACATATCACCGGGAAAAATATTTGCTGCGGCTAACTGCTTAATCGCATTTCCGTACTCTTCTATCACATCTTTTAATTGCGCCTCATTGACTTGTTCCATGTAAATATTCAGCGGTATCATTTTACGTTCCATATAAAGATGTTTTATCAAGATCTTATCACCCAAATCTTCGAGTTTTTCCGGTATCTCCTTTTGTAATTCCTCCATTAATTCAGCGCTGATATGGCGTTTATCAATGACAAAATTTTCAAATTCCTGTGTATCAGCCATTCTTCCCACACGATCATGTTCTTTGACTAAACGATAACATTCCTGCACCCGCTCTTGAGAAACTTCTTTCTGTGGCGCAAATTTGTCTTTAATCACTTTGAATACGCGGTCAAAAGAGGAGGACGCAAAAACCAGCATCACCATGCCTTTTACGCCCGGTGCAATCGCAAACTGTTCTTGGGAAGAATTAATAAATGCCAGATATTCACGATAATATTCCGTTTTACCATGTTTCTGGCAACCAATTGCCATATATAACTCAGCCGTGGATTTTGTCGGTAAGATCTCACGTAACCACTCTACCAAAGCGGCGGGCAAAGGCGCGTAAACCATAAAGTAGGAACGTGCGAAGCCAAAAACGATGCTGGCATCATCATGACTGGTCAAACAGGTATCGATAAAGATCCCTCCTGATTCATCATGATGAATAGGGAGTAAAAATGGGTAAATGGCTGTTCCCATCTTTATTTTTCCTACTAACCACGCCGCCTTATTACGATAAAATAACTCATTGGCAATTTGGAATGTCGCGTGCAGTAAATCGTGTTGAAGAAATGTATTCTGTAAGTATTGCGTGACGTAGCAAATATCCCGCTCTAAATTTTCCCATTTAAGACGCAATGGCAGATCACTTAAAATTATTCGCAACATGGAAGCGAGACAGCCATTCGGGGAAAAATTCCGTGATAAAGGGCGAGAGATCTCACGAAAACGATAAGCTGGCTGAGAAGAGAAGATAAATAAATTTTCTGGCTTCAAATTACGGTGCTGAAACAAACGGCAGTAAACCGAATTGAAAAAGCTTTCTGCGATTTCGAAACGGGGATAATCGGGCAATAACCGGGTATAAACAGCTTTGATGCCAGCGATGTAATCCTCATCCTGCTGCAATGAACTGTGAATACGCTTCAACTGTTCTACTACCAAGCCAACGTGATGATCATACAAATTTATTCTTTTTTTCATAGCCCGTTGTACCGCATGCCAATCCGCCTGTTCAAAACGTTGCTGTGCGCCTGACGTGACTTCAAGGAATCGACCATATTGCGCATCAAATCCTTGCAAAATGGTTTGTGCAATTAAATGTGCGAGATCTATTTCCATACTTAGCCACCTTATTTGGCACGTAAAGGGGAATTCCTTTTGGAATCCCCCGACAATATCAATGGAATGGATATAACAAATTTAGAATTGCTGCTCTTCTGTTGATCCTGTCAAAGCAGTAACAGAAGAAGCCTCTCCCTGAATAATTGTAGTTACTTTATCAAAATATCCCGTACCCACTTCCTGCTGGTGTGAAGAGAATGTATAACCACGTTTAAGAGCAGCAAATTCTTGTTCCTGTACTTTTTCAACATAATGCTTCATACCTTCGCCACGGGCGTAATCGTAGGCCAAATCAAACATGTTGAACCACATACTGTGTATACCCGCCAACGTGATGAACTGGAATTTATAGCCCATCTCAGACAACTGTTCCTGGAAGCTGGCGATAGTTTTATCATCCAGATTCTTTTTCCAATTGAAAGACGGAGAACAGTTATAGGCCAGCAGCTTACCCGGATATTTTGCATGGATGGCTTCGGCAAAACGACGAGCCGCTTCAATATCTGGTGTAGAGGTTTCACACCAGACAACATCGGCGTAAGGGGCATAAGCTAATCCACGACTGATGGCCTGATCAATCCCCGCGCGAGTGCAGTAGAAACCCTCACAAGTTCGCTCGCCTGTAATGAATTCGCTGTCATAAGGATCGCAATCCGATGTCAGAAGATCGGCCGCATCTGCGTCAGTACGCGCGACTAATAGCGTTGGCACGCCAGATACATCCGCCGCCAAACGTGCAGCTACCAGTTTCTGGATGGCCTCTTGAGTCGGGACCAAAACTTTCCCCCCCATGTGCCCACATTTCTTCACCGCAGCCAATTGATCTTCAAAGTGAACCGCAGCCGCTCCAGCCTCAATCATCGCTTTCATCAGTTCAAATGCGTTCAATACTCCACCGAACCCGGCTTCTGCATCCGCAACAATCGGCAGGAAATAATCAATGTATTCCTGACTGCCTGGATCGATGTCATTCGACCACTGGATTTGATCTGCCCGACGGAAACTATTATTGATACGCTTGATGATATTAGGTACAGAATCAACAGGATACAATGACTGATCGGGATACATGCTTGAAGCTGTATTTGCATCCGCCGCAACTTGCCAGCCGGAAAGATAAATCGCTTCAATACCTGCTTTAGCCTGTTGAAGAGCCTGACCTCCCGTCAGCGCCCCAAGCGCGTTTACATAACCTTTTTTGGATTTGCCATGCAACAATTCCCACAACTTTTTCGCTCCCCTCTGCGCCAAAGTGTGTTCAGGGTTAAGTGAACCACGCAATTTAATGACATCCTCAGCACTATATGGGCGAGTAATGCTTTCCCAACGCGGTTGTTTCCATTCTTGTTCTAATTGAGCGATTTGTTGTGTCCGGGACATGGTCATGATGTTCTACTTCCTATTCTTAATTAATCGGATATTTTTGCCATTATTGTTTTTAAATTAATCTAATAACTGATAACCAGGTAATGTCAGGAAATCAATTAAGTCATCCTGTGTGGTAATCCTTTCCATCAAACTCGACGCTTCTATAAATCGCCCCTGATCAAAACGTACTCCCCCAACCTCTTGTCTAATAACCTTGAGTTCTTCTTTGAGCATTTCCTTGAAGAGTTCTTTTGTTACCTTTTTACCGTTGGAAAGCGATTTTTTATGCCGAATCCATTGCCAAATAGAGGTGCGAGAAATTTCTGCCGTAGCAGCATCTTCCATCAAGCCATAAATCGGTACACATCCATTACCCGAAATCCATGCTTCTATGTACTGAACAGCGACACGAATATTCGCGCGCATTCCCTCTTCAGTTCTTTCTCCCGAACAAGGCGCAAGCAACTGTGCAGCCGTAATGGTTTCATCCTCTTCACGCAAAACTGTCAATTGGTTCTGGCGTTCTCCCAATTTGGCGTCGAAGACCATCATGACAATATCTGCAAGCCCCGGATGCGCGACCCATGTACCATCGTGACCATTATTGGCTTCTAACTCTTTGTCAGCCCTGACTTTATCCAACACTTGCTGATTTTGTTCAGGATCTTTGCTAGGAATAAATGCCGACATCCCCCCCATCGCAAACGCGCCGCGTTTATGGCAGGTTTTAATCAACAAGCGAGAATAGGCACTCAAGAAAGGTTGTGTCATCGTAACAGACTGGCGATCCGGCAAGACACGATCAGCATGATTTTTTAATGTTTTGATATAACTGAAAATATAATCCCAACGCCCACAATTGAGGCCAACAATGTGATGACGTAAGTAGTAAAGAATTTCATCCATCTGAAATACAGCAGGCAGTGTTTCAATCAGAACCGTGGCTTTAATAGTGCCTTTTGGCAAATTGAAACGTGATTCTGTAAAACTGAAAACATCACTCCACCATTGAGCTTCGTGGTAACTCTGTATCTTAGGCAGGTAAAAATAAGGGCCGCTGCCCTTTTCCAGCAGTTTTTTATGATTCAAATAGAAGTAAAGGGCAAAATCAAATAATCCCCCCGCAATCGGTTCACCTTTATAAAGAACGTGTTTTTCCGACAGATGCAATCCCCTGACCCGAGCAATCAATACTGCGGGATCTGGCTTCAATTCATAACGCTTACCTTGCTCATTGGTATATGAAATAGTGCCATTGACAGCATCTCGTAAGTTGATTTGCCCGCTTATGACTTTATCCCATGCAGGAGCTAATGAATCCTCAAAGTCCGCCATAAATACTTTTACATTTGCATTTAAGGCGTTAATAACCATTTTACGTTCTACAGGACCTGTTATTTCGACCCGGCGATCTTTGAGATCGTCAGGTATTCCCTGTATTTTCCAATCCCCATCCCTAATGGAAGATGTTTCCGAAATAAAGTCAGGGAGTATTCCATCATCTATTTTTTTCTGCCATGCAATGCGTTCTTCCAATAATTTTTCACGCCTGCCAGAAAATTCAACAATCAAATCTTCTAATAAACCAATAGATTCAAGTGATAACACCTGATTCTCTGCCTCACCAAAAGGCTTCATAAAGGTCAACTGGGTTGTTAACATCTGCTGCATACTCCCCTCTTTTCGTCTTTTAAATGCTCAACCTGATTAAGATTAATCAATTAAAAAAATAAATCAAAAACGATTTCCATTATTTTTTAATTTAAAAATTAACCAAACAAAATCAATCAATTAAACTTGTTTAAAGATAAGAGAGACAGGGAAATAAATTCCAAAAAAGCAAACAGAAAAGTGTTAAGTTTTTGTTATGTATAGGAAATAACTCATATCTGAAAATCATCAGTATAGAAAGGAAAATTAAAAAAATGAGAAATGGCTCGCTTCAGCCAACCCTCATTTTTCTGTTTCAAATGGAGATCAATCTAAGGAAGGATTCATAAAAGTGAGATCATATGGCGTAATTTGATAAACATAATAATTCAACCAATTTGAAAACAGTAAGTGGCCATGACTGCGCCAAGCCGCAATGGGGATATTTTCAGGATCGTCATCCGGGAAGTAATTAATCGGTAGCGCAGGATTCAAATCAGCAGCCCGATCACGCCAGTATTCTGCTGCCAGTGTACCCACATCATATTCAGGGTGACCTGTAACAAATACGAGTCTTCTATCCTTACTGGAAAATAAATAAGCGCCAGCCTCTTCTGAACTGGCTAAAATATCTAAGTCTGTATGTTCGCGAATAATGGACTCAGGAAAATCAGCAAAACGAGAATGCGGCGCAAAAAAAGTTTCGTCAAATCCGCGCGTTAGTAATGCTAAAGGATCTAATGTTGAATGAGAATAGACACCAGATAGTTTGGTTGTTCGGGTGTATTTTGGAAGACGATAAAGAATATTTAAGGCCGCCTGCACTGCCCAACAGACAAAAAGTGTCGAAGTAACATGGCTCTTTGCCCAAGTAACAATTTTTTCAATTTCATTCCAATAAGTCACATCCTCAAATTCAACTAATCCCAAAGGAGCACCCGTGACAATCAATCCATCAAAATTTTGAGCTTTTATTGAGTCAAAATCACAATAAAAGGTATCTAAATGTTCAACAGGCGTATTTTTACATTGCCGGCTATCAATTCTCAGTAATTGAATATCAATCTGTAGCGGTGAATTTGACAGTAACCGAATAAACTGATTTTCAGTTTCAATCTTCTTGGGCATCAGGTTAAGTAGCAATACTTTCAATGGGCGAATATTCTGAATCTTTGCCCGTGTTGAGGTCATGACAAAGATGTTTTCATTGCGGAGAATATTTACCGCAGGTAATTCATCTGGTACACGAATAGGCATTGCTTGAAACCTCTATATTTCAATTTGCATATTTAGACTTCTAGATAGCTAAATTTAACAAAAAGGTGAAAGCAATGTCGAGCTATTGTACTCAAATTGAAATTATTTCATTTTATTATATGAAATTAGGAGGGGGTAATAAGGAAGATAATAACAATAAGGTATGAATTCAATAATAATATCAATGAATTACTCCAGACGCAAAAAAGCCATCCGGTTCAGGATGGCTTCTCTGGCTAATTGAATGTCTGGCAGTGTCCTACTCTCACATGGGGAGACCCCACACTACCATCGGCGCTACGGCGTTTCACTGCTGAGTTCGGCATGGGGTCAGGTGGGACCACCGCGCTGTTGCCGCCAGACAAATTCTG
>NZ_NKHR01000032.1:30057-33287 GCF_014467285.1 Xenorhabdus sp. PB62.4
ATGTCTGGCAGTGTCCTACTCTCACATGGGGAGACCCCACACTACCATCGGCGCTACGGCGTTTCACTGCTGAGTTCGGCATGGGGTCAGGTGGGACCACCGCGCTGTTGCCGCCAGACAAATTCTGTATTCAATCCCGAACAAGCTGCTGTCTTGCATTTGAAACCCCATTCTGCTCTCTCTCTACGCCCAAAACACCTTCGGTGTTGTCAGGTTAAGCCGCACGGTTCATTAGTACCGGTTAGCTCAACGTGTCGCCACGCTTACACACCCGGCCTATCCACGTCCTCGTCTCGAACGTTCCTTCAGTGTCCTCAAGGGACAAGGGAAGACTCATCTCAAGGCAAGTTTCCCGCTTAGATGCTTTCAGCGGTTATCTCTGCCGCACTTAGCTACCGGGCAATGCCATTGGCATGACAACCCGAACACCAGTGGTGCGTCCACTCCGGTCCTCTCGTACTAGGAGCAGCCCCTTTCAATCTTCCAACGCCCACGGCAGATAGGGACCGAACTGTCTCACGACGTTCTAAACCCAGCTCGCGTACCACTTTAAATGGCGAACAGCCATACCCTTGGGACCTACTTCAGCCCCAGGATGTGATGAGCCGACATCGAGGTGCCAAACACCGCCGTCGATATGAACTCTTGGGCGGTATCAGCCTGTTATCCCCGGAGTACCTTTTATCCGTTGAGCGATGGCCCTTCCATACAGAACCACCGGATCACTAAGACCTACTTTCGTACCTGCTCGAGCCGTCACTCTCGCAGTCAAGCCAGCTTATGCCTTTGCACTAACCTCACGATGTCCGACCGTGATTAGCTAACCTTCGTGCTCCTCCGTTACGCTTTGGGAGGAGACCGCCCCAGTCAAACTACCCACCAGACACTGTCCGCAACCCGGGTCACGGGCCTGCGTTAGAACATCAAACATTCAAGGGTGGTATTTCAAGGATGGCTCCATGCAGACTGGCGTCCACACTTCCAAGCCTCCCACCTATCCTACACATCAAGGCTCAAGGTTCAGTGTCAAGCTATAGTAAAGGTTCACGGGGTCTTTCCGTCTTGCCGCGGGTACACTGCATCTTCACAGCGAGTTCAATTTCACTGAGTCTCGGGTGGAGACAGCCTGGCCATCATTACGCCATTCGTGCAGGTCGGAACTTACCCGACAAGGAATTTCGCTACCTTAGGACCGTTATAGTTACGGCCGCCGTTTACTGGGGCTTCGATCAAGAGCTTCGCCTTGCGGCTGACCCCATCAATTAACCTTCCAGCACCGGGCAGGCGTCACACCGTATACGTCCACTTTCGTGTTTGCACAGTGCTGTGTTTTTATTAAACAGTTGCAGCCAGCTGGTATCTTCGGCTGATTTCAGCTCCGCCCGCAGGGGCTTCACCTACCTATCAGCGTGCCTTCTCCCGAAGTTACGGCACCATTTTGCCTAGTTCCTTCACCCGAGTTCTCTCAAGCGCCTGAGTATTCTCTACCTGACCACCTGTGTCGGTTTGGGGTACGATTCAATGTTACCTGAGGCTTAGAGGCTTTTCCTGGAAGCAGGGCATCTGTCACTTCAGCACCGTAGTGCCTCGTCATTACGCCTCAGTGTTAACAGCGGTCCGGATTTACCAAAACCACCCACCTACACGCTTAAACCGGGACGACCGTCGCCCGGCTGACATAGCCTTCTCCGTCCCCCCTTCGCAGTAACACCGAGTACAGGAATATTAACCTGTTTCCCATCGACTACGCTTTTCAGCCTCGCCTTAGGGGTCGACTCACCCTGCCCCGATTAACGTTGGACAGGAACCCTTGGTCTTCCGGCGAGCGGGTTTTTCACCCGCTTTATCGTTACTTATGTCAGCATTCGCACTTCTGATACCTCCAGCAAACCTCACAGTTCACCTTCAGCGGCTTACAGAACGCTCCCCTACCCAACAACACTTACGTGTCGCTGCCGCAGCTTCGGTGCATGGTTTAGCCCCGTTACATCTTCCGCGCAGGCCGACTCGACCAGTGAGCTATTACGCTTTCTTTAAATGATGGCTGCTTCTAAGCCAACATCCTGGCTGTCTGAGCCTTCCCACTTCGTTTCCCACTTAACCATGACTTGGGGACCTTAGCTGGCGGTCTGGGTTGTTTCCCTCTTCACGACGGACGTTAGCACCCGCCGTGTGTCTCCCGTGATAACATTCTTCGGTATTCGCAGTTTGCATCGGGTTGGTAAGTCGGGATGACCCCCTAGCCGAAACAGTGCTCTACCCCCGAAGATGAGTTCACGAGGCGCTACCTAAATAGCTTTCGGGGAGAACCAGCTATCTCCCGGTTTGATTGGCCTTTCACCCCCAGCCACAAGTCATCCGCTAATTTTTCAACATTAGTCGGTTCGGTCCTCCAGTTAGTGTTACCCAACCTTCAACCTGCCCATGGCTAGATCACCGGGTTTCGGGTCTATACCCTGCAACTTAACGCCCCGTTAAGACTCGGTTTCCCTGCGGCTCCCCTAAACGGTTAACCTTGCTACAGAATATAAGTCGCTGACCCATTATACAAAAGGTACGCAGTCACACCTTAAAAGGTGCTCCCACTGCTTGTACGTACACGGTTTCAGGTTCTCTTTCACTCCCCTCGCCGGGGTTCTTTTCGCCTTTCCCTCACGGTACTGGTTCACTATCGGTCAGTCAGGAGTATTTAGCCTTGGAGGATGGTCCCCCCATATTCAGACAGGATACCACGTGTCCCGCCCTACTCTTCGAGCTCCCAACACCAGCGTCTTCGGATACGGGGCTGTCACCCTTTACTGCCGGCCTTTCCAGACCGTTCTCCTGACGCTGATATTGTTGATGGCTCTGGGCTGCTCCCCGTTCGCTCGCCGCTACTGGGGGAATCTCGGTTGATTTCTTTTCCTCGGGGTACTGAGATGTTTCAGTTCCCCCGGTTCGCCTCATTCACCTATGGATTCAGTGAATGATAGTGCAACGGATTGCACTGGGTTTCCCCATTCGGATATCGCCGGCTGATAACGCTGCTTATCAGCTCACCGGCGCTTTTCGCAGATTAGCACGTCCTTCATCGCCTCTGACTGCCTAGGCATCCACCGTGTACGCTTATTCGCTTAACCTCACAACCCGAAGGTGTCTTCAGATTGGAGTATTGAGAGACTCATCAATGCCATTTTTCAATAACACTGATTGTTTCAAATTTTCAGCTTGTTCCAGATTGTTAAAGAGCA
>NZ_NKHR01000033.1:0-24824 GCF_014467285.1 Xenorhabdus sp. PB62.4
AACTGCCAGAAGGCGTAGAGATGGTAATGCCAGGTGACAACATCAACATGGTAGTTAACCTGATTGCGCCAATCGCAATGGACGAAGGTCTGCGTTTCGCAATCCGTGAAGGCGGCCGTACTGTAGGCGCTGGTGTTGTTGCTAAAGTTATTGCTTAATCTTTGATTATCAAAAGATTATAACGAAAGAGGGGCCTTGGCTCCTCTTTTCTATTTTTAGCCACCATAATTGGTGGCTTTGTTTTATCTCAAGGCAGAACAAAAACAATAATTGAAATGAGATTTATTTCTATTTACTATGCTCTGGTATCGTTTGTTTTATAAACGTGACCAACTTTAAGTGTGGCTATTTTATCTGACCTAAATAGTTATCAAGAGTGTAATGTAAATAGCTAGAAGAGTGCTTCCATGTATGTCTGTCTCTGTAATGCAATAAGTGATAAAACCATACGCAACGCTGTTCATCAGCAACATGTTCGTTCTATCAGAGAGCTGAGGGACTTTGTTCCTGTAGGAAGTGATTGCGGAAAATGCATACGTCAGGCACGTGAAATCATAAATGAGGAGATTGCCCTCCTGCCCCCAATAAATAATGTTGCTTAAAATAGATCCAATTTTCTTGCAATTACTCTGCTAAACGAGTACTACACTATAGTTACTGGAAGCGGAGGAAATTGTTATGAAAGGTGATAAAAAAATAATTGCACATTTGAACAAACTTCTTGGTAATGAGCTTGTCGCTATTAATCAGTATTTTTTACATGCCCGAATGTTTAAAAATTGGGGATTGGTGCGATTAAATAACGTTGAGTACCACGAATCTATTGATGAGATGAAGCACGCAGATAAGCTTATCGAGCGTATTCTCTTTCTGGAGGGGATACCAAATCTACAAGATTTGGGCAAACTCAATATAGGTGAAGATGTAGAAGAGATGCTACGTTCTGATCTGGAATTAGAATTACGTGGTACAAAAGATCTGAGAGAAGCAATCGCATATGCTGATTCAGTTCATGATTATGTCAGCCGGGACTTGATGATAGAGATACTTACGGATGAAGAAAATCATATAGACTGGCTGGAAACTCAACTTGAACTCATATCTAGAATTGGCATACAAAATTACATTCAATCTCAGCTTGCTGAAGAAGAATAGCTATAATTTGCCGCCCTATGACTATAATTTACTGTATATAGGGCGCTTTTCCTTTTTTCCCCTTCCGATGTATATTTTTTGAATAGATTTCATCCTTAATCTTGCTTTGTGAGTAAATTCACGTATAATGCGCGAGCTTACCTACGTAGTAGGACTGATTTTATCAGTAATGAGCGGTGAATTACCGCCATTTAAAATACTCCCGATATGGGAGTTACACATTGAACGATTACACTCCCCCATCAATCGAAATGGGTGCGAGGAGTAATTATTTACGTTTATAAAATAGTTGGAGCTCTGGTCTCATGCAGAACCAAAGAATCCGTATCCGCCTGAAAGCATTTGATCATCGTTTGATCGATCAATCAACTGCGGAAATCGTAGAGACCGCTAAGCGCACTGGTGCGCAGGTTCGTGGTCCGATCCCGCTGCCGACTCGTAAAGAGCGTTTTACCGTTCTGATTTCTCCGCACGTTAACAAAGATGCGCGTGATCAGTACGAAATTCGCACTCACAAACGTCTGGTTGACATCGTTGAGCCAACCGAGAAAACCGTTGATGCTCTGATGCGTCTGGATCTGGCTGCCGGTGTAGACGTGCAGATCAGCCTGGGTTAATCAGGTCATTGAACGATTGAGAGGTTGAAACAATGATTGGTTTAGTCGGTAAAAAAGTGGGTATGACTCGTGTCTTCACAGAAGATGGCGTTTCAATCCCTGTAACTGTTATCGAAATCGAAGATAACCGTGTTACTCAAGTTAAAAGCAACGAGACTGACGGTTATCGTGCAATTCAGGTAACGACTGGTAGCAAAAAAGCTAACCGCGTTAATAAATCTGAAGCAGGTCATTTCGCTAAAGCTGGCGTTGAAGCTGGTCGCATCCTGCGTGAATTCCGTCTGTCAGAAGGCGACGCAGAGTTCACTTTAGGTCAAAGCATTAGCGTTGAAATTTTCGCTGACGTTAAAAAAGTCGACGTTACTGGTACATCTAAAGGTAAAGGTTTCGCGGGTACTGTTAAACGCTGGAACTTCCGTACTCAGGATGCTACCCATGGTAACTCCCTGTCTCACCGTGTTCCGGGTTCTATCGGTCAGAACCAGACTCCGGGCAAGGTATTTAAAGGCAAGAAAATGGCAGGCCAACTGGGTAATGAGCGTGTAACCGTTCAGAGCCTAGATGTAGTACGTGTTGACGCTGAGCGTAACCTGCTGCTGGTCAAAGGTGCTGTTCCAGGTGCAACGAACAGTAACCTGATCGTAAAACCGGCTGTCAAGGCGTAACGTCGAGGAGATAGGAATGGAATTGGTAATGAAAGACGCGCAAAGCGCGCTGACTGTTTCCGAAACTACCTTCGGGCGTGATTTCAATGAAGCGCTTGTGCATCAAGTAGTTGTTGCGTATGCAGCTGGTGCTCGTCAAGGTACTCGTGCTCAGAAAACTCGTGCTGAAGTTTCTGGTTCAGGTAAAAAACCATGGCGTCAGAAAGGCACTGGCCGTGCGCGTTCTGGTTCTATTAAGAGCCCAATTTGGCGCTCTGGTGGTGTAACTTTCGCAGCGAAGCCACAGGACCACAGTCAAAAAGTTAATAAAAAGATGTACCGCGGTGCTCTGAAAAGCATCCTGTCTGAACTGGTACGTCAAGATCGTCTGATCGTTGTCGAGAAGTTCTCTGTTGAAGCACCTAAAACTAAGTTGCTGGTACAGAAACTGAAAGAAATGGCTCTGGAAGACGTGCTGATCGTCACTGGCGAAGTTGATGAGAACCTGTTCTTAGCAGCTCGTAACCTGTATAAGGTTGACGTTCGTGATGCAGCAGGTATCGATCCAGTAAGCCTGATTGCCTTCGACAAAGTGGTTATGACTGCTGAAGCTGTGAAGCAAGTTGAGGAGATGCTGGCATGATCCGTGAAGAACGTCTGCTGAAAGTACTGCGCGCGCCGCACGTATCTGAAAAAGCTTCTACAGCGATGGAAAAAAGCAACACCATCGTTCTCAAAGTTGCGAAAGACGCGACTAAAGCAGAGATCAAAGCTGCCGTACAGAAACTGTTTGAAGTTGAAGTTGAAGGTGTAAACACTTTGCTGGTTAAAGGTAAAGTTAAACGCCACGGTCAGCGTATTGGTCGTCGTAGCGACTGGAAAAAAGCTTACGTCACCCTGAAAGAAGGCCAGAATTTGGACTTCGTTGGCGGCGCTGAGTAAGTCGGAGGAGTAAAGAACAATGGCAATTGTTAAATGTAAACCTACGTCTCCGGGCCGTCGCCACGTTGTTAAAGTGGTTAACCCTGAGCTGCATAAGGGTAAGCCTTATGCTCCGTTGTTGGAAAAAAACAACAAAACTGGTGGCCGTAACAACAATGGTCGTATTACCACTCGTCACATCGGTGGTGGCCATAAACAGCATTATCGTCTGATTGACTTCAAACGTAACAAAGACGGTATCCCTGCTGTTGTTGAGCGTCTGGAATATGATCCAAACCGCTCAGCAAACATCGCACTGGTTCTGTATAAAGACGGTGAGCGTCGTTACATCCTTGCGCCTAAGGGCCTGAAAGCAGGTGACCAGATCCAGTCTGGTGCTGATTCAGCAATCAAGGCGGGTAACGCTCTGCCAATGCGCAACATCCCGGTTGGTTCTACTGTTCACAACATAGAAATGAAACCAGGTAAAGGTGGCCAGCTGGCTCGTTCAGCAGGTGCTTATGCTCAGATCGTTGCACGTGACGGTTCTTATGTAACCCTGCGTCTGCGTTCTGGTGAAATGCGTAAAGTGCTGTCTGACTGCCGTGCTACTTTAGGTGAAGTTGGTAACGCAGAACATATGCTGCGCGTTCTGGGTAAAGCTGGTGCAAGCCGCTGGCGTGGTATCCGTCCTACCGTTCGCGGTACGGCGATGAACCCAGTAGACCATCCACATGGTGGTGGTGAAGGTCGTAACTTTGGTAAACACCCTGTAACTCCATGGGGCATCCAGACCAAAGGTAAGAAGACCCGTAGCAACAAACGTACTGATCAATACATCGTACGTCGCCGTTCTAAAAAATAATTAGAGGATAAGCCATGCCACGTTCTCTCAAGAAAGGTCCATTTATTGACCTGCACTTGCTGAAGAAGGTAGAGAAAGCGGTGGAAAGCGGAGACAAAAAGCCTATTAAGACTTGGTCCCGTCGTTCAACGATCTTTCCTAACATGATCGGTTTGACCATCGCTGTCCATAATGGTCGTCAGCATGTTCCAGTTTTTGTTTCCGACGAAATGGTTGGTCACAAACTGGGTGAATTCGCGCCGACCCGTACTTATCGCGGCCATGCGGCCGATAAAAAGGCCAAAAAGCGCTAAGGTAGGAGGAAGAGATGGAAACTATCGCTAAACATCGCCACGCTCGTTCTTCTGCTCAGAAGGTTCGCCTTGTGGCTGACCTGATCCGCGGTAAGAAAGTGTCGCAAGCTCTGGAAACTCTGACCTATACCAACAAGAAAGCTGCTGGTTTAGTGAAGAAAGTACTTGAGTCTGCTATTGCTAACGCAGAACACAACGATGGCGCTGACATCGATGATCTGAAAGTCACGAAAATTTTCGTAGACGAAGGCCCAACTATGAAGCGTATTATGCCTCGTGCCAAAGGCCGCGCAGATCGTATCCTGAAGCGCACCAGCCACATTACTGTGGTTGTGTCCGATCGCTGAGACTCTGGAGACTAGCAATGGGTCAGAAAGTACATCCTAATGGTATTCGTCTGGGGATTGTCAAACCTTGGAACTCTACCTGGTATGCGAATACTAAAGAATTCGCTGACAACCTAGACAGCGACTTTAAAGTTCGCCAGTACTTGAACAAAGAACTGGCTAAAGCATCTATTTCACGTATCGTTATCGAACGTCCTGCGAAAAGCATCCGTGTGACCATTCACACTGCTCGTCCAGGCATTGTAATCGGTAAAAAAGGTGAAGACGTTGAAAAACTGCGTAAGGCTGTAGCGGATATCGCTGGCGTTCCTGCGCAGATTAATATTGCCGAAGTGCGTAAACCTGAACTGGACGCAAAATTGGTTGCTGACAGCATCAGCTCACAGCTGGAACGTCGTGTTATGTTCCGTCGTGCTATGAAGCGTGCTGTACAGAACGCAATGCGTCTGGGCGCTAAAGGTATCAAAGTGGAAGTAAGCGGCCGTCTGGGCGGTGCTGAAATCGCGCGTACTGAATGGTATCGTGAAGGTCGTGTACCTCTGCATACTCTGCGTGCGGACATCGACTACAATACTTCTGAAGCGCACACCACTTATGGTGTAATCGGCGTTAAGGTATGGATCTTCAAAGGTGAGATCCTGGGTGGTATGGCTGCAGTTGAACAGGCGGAAAAACCGGCTGCTCAACCTAAAAAGCAGCAGCGTAAAGGCCGCAAGTAAGGAGAGTCGCTGATGTTACAACCAAAGCGTACGAAATTCCGTAAAGTGCACAAAGGCCGTAACCGCGGTCTGGCTGCAGGTGCGGATGTTAGCTTCGGCACTTTCGGTCTGAAAGCTGTGGGCCGTGGTCGTCTGACTGCTCGTCAGATCGAAGCGGCACGTCGTGCTATGACCCGTGCAATTAAGCGTCAAGGTAAAATCTGGATCCGTGTGTTCCCAGACAAACCTATCACCGAAAAGCCACTCGAAGTGCGTATGGGTAAAGGTAAAGGTAACGTAGAATACTGGGTTGCCTTGATCCAGCCCGGTAAAGTCCTGTATGAAATGGACGGTGTACCTGAAGAGCTGGCTCGTGAAGCATTCAAGCTGGCAGCAGCGAAACTGCCTATCAAAACCACCTTTGTAACTAAGACGGTGATGTAATGAAAGCACAAGAGCTGCGCGAAAAAAGCGTTGAAGAGCTGAACACTGAGCTGCTGAACCTGTTACGCGAACAATTTAATCTGCGTATGCAGGCGGCGAGTGGCCAGCTGCAACAGTCTCACCTGTTGAAACAAGTGCGTCGTAATATTGCACGCGTTAAGACTTTACTGACTGAGAAGGCGGGTGCGTAATGACCGATAAAATCCGTACTCTGCAAGGTCGTGTTGTTAGCGACAAAATGGAAAAATCCATTGTTGTTGCTATTGAACGTAAGGTGAAACACCCTCTGTATGGTAAATTCATCAAACGTACGACCAAACTGCACGTACATGACGAGAACAATGAATGTGGAATTGGTGATGTAGTGGAAATCCGCGAAACCCGTCCACTGTCTAAGACTAAATCTTGGACCTTAGTTCGCGTTGTAGAGAAAGCGGTTCTATAATAGATCGCTGTATCGTACGAAATAAACGGCTCAGAAAAACAGGGCCGTTTATTTTTCTGTCCATCGCGAAGATGTGGTGTTATAATGCCGCGCCCTCGTAGTATGGGATATTGAAACGGCCTCTTTAAAAATAAAGTGGCTCAGTAGTAGTTGACATTTAGCGGAGCACTAAAATGATCCAAGAACAGACTATGCTGAACGTGGCCGACAACTCCGGTGCACGTCGCGTAATGTGTATCAAGGTTCTAGGTGGCTCGCACCGTCGCTACGCAGACGTCGGTGATATCATCAAGATCACTATCAAGGAAGCAATTCCTCGTGGTAAAGTGAAAAAAGGTGATGTCCTGAAAGCGGTAGTGGTGCGCACCAAGAAGGGTGTTCGTCGCCCGGACGGTTCTGTCATTCGCTTCGATAGCAACGCTTGCGTATTGTTGAACAACAATAGTGAGCAAGTTATCGGTACGCGTATTTTTGGGCCGGTAACTCGTGAACTTCGTAATGAAAAGTTCATGAAAATTATCTCTCTGGCACCTGAAGTACTCTAAGGAGCAGACAATGGCAGCGAAAATCCGTCGTGATGACGAAATTATCGTGCTGACCGGTAAAGACAAAGGTAAGCGCGGTAAAGTAAAACAGGTTCTTTCTTCTGGTAAAGTCATTGTTGAAGGTATCAACCTGGTTAAAAAACATCAGAAGCCAGTTCCGGCTCTGAATCAACCAGGTGGCATCGTTGAAAAAGAAGCAGCAATTAATGTTTCTAACGTTGCAATCTTTAACGCAGCAACCGGCAAGGCTGACCGTGTAGGTTTTAGATTCGAAGACGGCAAAAAAGTCCGTTTCTTCAAGTCTAATAGCGAAACTATCAAGTAATTTGGAGTATACGATGGCGAAACTGCATGATTACTACAAAGACGAGGTAGTCCAGAAACTGATGACTCAGTTTGGTTACCATTCTGTCATGCAAGTCCCTCGGGTCGAGAAGATCACCCTGAACATGGGTGTTGGTGAAGCAATCGCTGACAAAAAACTGCTGGATAACGCAGCAGCTGATTTGGCAGCAATCTCTGGTCAAAAACCATTGATCACCAAAGCTCGCAAGTCAGTTGCAGGCTTCAAAATCCGTCAGGGCTATCCAATCGGCTGTAAAGTAACCCTGCGTGGAAAACGCATGTGGGAGTTCTTTGAGCGCCTGATTTCTATTGCTGTACCACGTATCCGTGACTTCCGTGGTTTGTCCGCTAAATCATTTGATGGACGTGGTAACTACAGCATGGGTGTTCGTGAGCAAATCATCTTCCCTGAAATCGATTACGATAAAGTGGATCGTGTACGTGGTTTGGATATTACTATCACCACTACTGCGAAATCTGATGATGAAGGCCGCGCACTGTTGGCTGCGTTTAACTTCCCGTTCCGCAAGTAAGGCAGGGTACTCATGGCTAAGCAATCAATGAAAGCACGTGATGTAAAACGTGCGAAATTAGCTGAGAAATTCTTCGCAAAACGCGTTGAGCTGAAAGCGATCATCTCTGATGTAAACGCATCTGATGAAGACCGTTGGAATGCTGTTCTCAAGCTGCAAACACTGCCACGTGATTCCAGCCCTTGCCGTCAGCGTAACCGCTGCCGTCAAACTGGGCGTCCGCATGCATTCTTGCGGAAGTTTGGGTTGAGCCGTATTAAAGTCCGTGAAGCCGCTATGCGCGGTGAAATCCCGGGCCTTAAAAAGGCTAGCTGGTAATTGTCACCAATTGAATCACGGGAGTAAAGACAGATGAGCATGCAAGATCCGATCGCGGATATGCTGACCCGTATCCGTAACGGTCAGGCCGCGAATAAAGTTGCGGTCACCATGCCTTCCTCCAAGCTGAAAGTGGCAATTGCCAAAGTGCTGAAGGAAGAAGGTTACATTGAAGATTTTAAAATCGAAGGCGACACCAAGCCAGAACTGGAAATAACACTGAAATATTTCCAAGGTAAGGCTGTTGTAGAAAGTATTCAGCGTGTAAGCCGCCCAAGTCTGCGCATCTATAAGAAAAAAGATGAGCTGCCACAAGTTATGGCTGGTTTGGGTATCGCTGTTGTTTCTACCTCTAAAGGTGTAATGACTGATCGTGCAGCTCGCCAGGCTGGTCTGGGTGGCGAGATTCTCTGCTACGTAGCTTAATTCGGGAGGAAAGAATGTCTCGTGTTGCAAAAGCACCCGTCGTCATTCCTGCCGGCGTAGAGGTTAAACTCAACGGTCAGGTTATTTCGATTAAGGGTAAAAACGGCGAGCTAAGTCGTACAATCCACAACGCAGTTGAAGTTAAACATGCGGATAACCAACTGACTTTCGCACCTCGCGAAGGTTTCGCTGATGCTTGGGCACAGGCGGGTACTACTCGTTCTTTGCTGAATGCAATGGTTATTGGTGTTAACGAAGGTTTCACTAAGAAACTCCAACTGGTGGGTGTTGGTTACCGTGCAGCAGTTAAAGGCAATGCAGTTAGCTTGTCTTTAGGCTTCTCGCATCCGGTCGAGCATCAACTACCAGCAGGCATAACTGCGGAATGCCCATCACAAACTGAAATCGTACTGAAAGGTGCTGATAAGCAGGTGATTGGTCAGGTTGCGGCAGATCTGCGTGCCTATCGTCGTCCTGAGCCATATAAAGGCAAGGGTGTTCGTTACGCCGATGAAGTCGTGCGTACCAAAGAGGCTAAGAAGAAGTAAGGTAACACTATGGATAAGAAAGCAGCTCGTATCCGTCGTGCGACCCGCGCACGCCGCAAGCTCCAGGAACTGGGTGCAACTCGCCTGGTGGTACACCGTACCCCTCGCCATATTTATGCGCAGGTTATCGCACCAAATGGTTCTGAAACTCTGGTGGCCGCTTCTACAACAGAAAAAGCTATCAGTGAACAACTGAAATTTACTGGAAACAAAGAAGCCGCAGCATTAGTTGGTAAAATTGTTGCTGAACGTGCTCTGGAAAAAGGCATCAAAGATGTGTCCTTTGACCGTTCTGGTTTCCAATATCATGGTAGAGTCCAGGCACTGGCAGATGCTGCCCGTGAAGCTGGCCTTCAGTTCTAAGGTAGAGGTGTAAGATGGCTCACATCGAAAAACAAGCTGGCGAACTGCAGGAAAAGCTGATCGCGGTAAACCGCGTATCTAAAACCGTTAAAGGTGGCCGCATTTTCAGCTTTACAGCACTGACTGTAGTTGGTGATGGTAACGGTCGCGTTGGTTTTGGCTACGGCAAAGCACGCGAAGTTCCGGCAGCGATCCAGAAAGCGATGGAAAAAGCTCGTCGCAATATGAAAAACGTCGCACTTAACGGCGGCACTCTGTACCACCCAGTGAAAGGCTCACACACCGGTTCTCGCGTGTTCATGCAGCCTGCACATGAAGGTACAGGTATCATCGCCGGTGGTGCGATGCGTGCTGTTCTGGAAGTGGCTGGGGTTCGTAACGTACTGGCTAAAACCTATGGTTCCACTAACCCAATCAACGTGGTTCGTGCAACTCTGGATGCATTAGACAGCATGAAGTCTCCAGAAATGGTCGCAGCTAAGCGTGGCAAATCCGTCGAAGAAATTCAGGGGTAATGACCATGGCTAAGACTATTAAAATCACTCAGGTTCGCAGTTCAATTGGTCGTTTGCCTAAACACAAGGCAACTCTGACTGGTTTAGGCCTGCGTCGCATTGGTCATACAGTTGAACGTGAAGATACACCTGCTGTTCGCGGTATGGTCAACTTGGTTTCCTATATGGTTAAAGTTGAGGAGTAACAGATGCGCTTAAATACTCTGTCTCCGGCTGAAGGTGCCAAGCACGCACCTAAACGTGTAGGTCGTGGTATTGGTTCTGGTCTGGGTAAAACCGGCGGCCGTGGTCACAAAGGTCAGAAGTCTCGTTCTGGCGGTGGCGTTCGTCGTGGTTTTGAAGGCGGCCAGATGCCTCTGTATCGTCGTCTGCCAAAATTTGGTTTTACTTCACGTAAGGCAATGATCACTGCAGAGATTCGTCTGTCTGATTTTGCTCGTGTTGAAGGCGATATTATCGATCTGAATGCACTGAAAGCTGCTAACATCATTGGCCCTCAAATTGAATTCGCTAAAGTAATGCTTTCTGGCGAAGTCAATCGCGCAGTAACTGTGCGTGGCTTGCGTGTTACTAAAGGCGCCCGCGCTGCGATTGAAGCTGCTGGCGGTAAAATTGAGGAATAAGTAACAGATGGCTAAACAACCAGGATTAGATTTTCAAAGTGCCAAAGGCGGATTAGGCGAGTTAAAACGCAGACTTTTGTTTGTCATTGGAGCTCTAATTGTTTTCCGTATTGGCTCTTTTATTCCAATCCCTGGTATTGATGCCACTGTGCTTGCCAAATTGCTCGAGCAGCAAAGAGGCACCATCATTGAAATGTTTAACATGTTCTCTGGTGGTGCTTTAAGCCGTGCTTCTATCTTTGCACTGGGTATAATGCCATATATTTCGGCGTCTATTATTATCCAGTTGCTAACTGTGGTTAACCCCCGTTTAGCAGAGATTAAGAAGGAAGGGGAAGCTGGTCGTCGTAAGATCAGTCAGTACACCCGTTATGGCACATTAGTGCTGGCAATATTCCAGTCAATCGGTATTGCTACTGGGTTGCCGAATATGCCTGGAATGCAAGGCTTAGTGATTAATCCTGGTTTTGCGTTCTATTTCACGGCTGTTGTAAGTCTGGTCACGGGAACCATGTTCTTGATGTGGCTGGGTGAGCAGATTACTGAACGAGGTATCGGTAACGGTATTTCGATCATAATCTTTGCTGGTATCGTTGCGGGTTTACCGCCTGCGATTGGTCACACCATCGAGCAAGCTCGGCAAGGCGACTTGCACTTCCTCCTGTTGCTGTTGGTTGCAGTATTAGTGTTTGCCGTAACTTTCTTTGTTGTTTTCATGGAGCGTGGTCAACGTCGTATCGTTGTTAACTATGCTAAACGTCAACAAGGTCGTAAAGTTTTCGCGGCACAAAGTACACATTTACCGTTGAAAGTGAATATGGCTGGGGTTATCCCTGCAATTTTTGCTTCCAGTATTATTTTGTTCCCTGGTACCATAGCCTCTTGGTTTGGTGGTGGAACAGGCTGGAACTGGTTGACGACTATTTCTATGTATTTGCAGCCAGGTCAACCGCTTTATGTGTTATTATACGCGTCTGCAATCATCTTCTTCTGTTTCTTCTACACGGCTTTGGTATTCAATCCAAGAGAAACAGCAGATAACCTGAAGAAGTCCGGTGCATTTGTACCAGGAATTCGTCCGGGAGAGCAAACGGCTAAGTACATCGATAAAGTAATGACTCGTTTAACCCTAGTTGGTGCGTTATATATTACTTTTATCTGCTTAATCCCGGAGTTCATGCGTGATGCAATGAAAGTTCCATTCTATTTTGGTGGTACTTCCCTACTGATTGTAGTTGTCGTCATCATGGACTTTATGGCTCAAGTGCAAACTCTAATGATGTCGAGTCAGTATGAGTCTGCATTGAAGAAGGCAAACCTGAAAGGGTATAACCGCTAATAGGTTTGCTTGAGAAGTTACGGAGAGTAAAAATGAAAGTTCGTGCTTCCGTCAAGAAATTATGCCGCAACTGCAAAATCGTTAAACGTAACGGTATCGTTCGTGTGATTTGCAGTGCAGAGCCTAAGCACAAACAGCGCCAAGGCTAATTAATCGCATATTTTTCTTGCAAAGTTGGGTTGAGCTGGCTAAATTAGCCAGCCAATCTTTTTTATCTGACAGCAACATTGTTTGAGTATCCTGAAAACGGGCTTTTCAGAATGATGTTGCAGTGAATAAATATTGTAGGAGTGCATAGTGGCCCGTATAGCAGGCATTAACATTCCTGATCAGAAACATACCGTAATCGCGTTAACCTCGATCTACGGCATCGGTAAAACCCGCTCACAAGCAATTTGTGCAGCAGCGGGCATTGCTGAAAATGTTAAGATCAGTGAGCTGTCTGAAGAGCAAATTGACAAGCTGCGTGACGAAGTTGCTAAATACGTTGTAGAAGGTGATTTGCGTCGTGAAGTGACCCTGAGTATCAAACGTCTGATGGATCTTGGTTGCTATCGTGGTTTGCGTCATCGTCGTGGTCTGCCAGTTCGCGGTCAGCGTACTAAGACCAATGCACGTACCCGTAAGGGTCCGCGTAAACCGATCAAGAAATAATCGGGGTATTGAATAATGGCAAAAGCACCTATTCGTGCACGTAAGCGTGTAAGAAAACAAGTCTCTGACGGTGTGGCTCATATCCATGCTTCTTTCAACAACACCATCGTTACTATTACTGATCGTCAGGGTAACGCATTGGGTTGGGCAACTGCTGGTGGTTCCGGTTTCCGTGGTTCTCGTAAATCTACTCCGTTTGCGGCTCAGGTTGCAGCAGAGCGCTGTGCCGAAGCAGTAAAAGAATACGGAATTAAGAACCTGGAAGTTATGGTTAAAGGACCTGGTCCTGGCCGTGAGTCAACTATCCGCGCATTAAACGCGGCTGGTTTCCGCATCACTAATATTACTGATGTGACTCCGATCCCTCATAACGGTTGTCGTCCACCGAAAAAACGTCGCGTTTAATGCGTCTTCGTTTTTAGGATTGTTGGAGAAAGAAAATGGCAAGATATTTGGGTCCTAAGCTCAAGCTGAGCCGTCGCGAGGGTACAGACCTTTTCCTGAAGTCTGGCGTTCGCGCGATTGACACCAAGTGTAAATTAGAACAGGCACCAGGCCAGCACGGCGCACGTAAACCGCGTCTGTCTGACTATGGTGTACAGTTACGTGAAAAACAAAAAGTTCGTCGTATTTACGGTGTTCTGGAACGTCAATTCCGTAACTACTATAAAGAAGCGACCCGTCTGAAAGGCAACACAGGTGAAAACCTGCTGAATTTGCTGGAAAGTCGCTTGGATAACGTCGTTTATCGTATGGGTTTTGGCGCGACTCGTGCTGAATCACGTCAGATGGTAAGCCACAAGGCTATCATGGTAAATGGTCGCGTTGTTAACATCGCTTCTTATCAGGTATCCCCGAATGACGTAGTCAGCGTTCGTGAAAAAGCGAAAAAGCAGGCTCGCATTAAAGCAGCCTTAGAGCTGGCTGAGCAGCGTGAGAAACCAACTTGGTTGGAAGTTGATGCTGCGAAGATGGAAGGTGTGTTCAAACGTATTCCTGAACGTACTGATCTATCCGCTGACATTAACGAACACCTGATCGTCGAGCTTTACTCTAAGTAAAGCTTAGCACCAAAGAGAGGACACAATGCAGGGTTCTGTGACAGAGTTTCTAAAACCGCGCCTGGTAGATATCGAGCAAGTCAGTTCGACGCACGCCAAGGTGACCCTTGAGCCATTAGAGCGTGGCTTTGGCCATACTCTTGGCAACGCACTGCGCCGTATTCTGCTTTCGTCTATGCCGGGTTGTGCGGTGACTGAGGTTGAGATTGATGGTGTACTGCATGAGTACAGCACCAAAGAAGGTGTACAGGAAGATATCCTGGAGATTCTCCTCAATCTGAAAGGGCTGGCGGTGAAAGTTCAGGGTAAAGATGAAGTTATCCTTACCTTGAATAAATCTGGCATTGGCCCTGTGACTGCAGCCGACATCATCCATGATGGTGATGTCGAAATCGTCAAGCCGCAGCACGTAATCTGCCATCTGACTGATGAAAGCGCTTCCATTAGTATGCGTATTAAAGTTCAGCGCGGTCGTGGTTATGTGCCGGCTTCTGCCCGAATTCATTCGGAAGAAGATGAGCGCCCTATCGGTCGTTTGTTAGTAGATGCTTGCTATAGCCCAGTAGAGCGTATCGCCTACAATGTTGAAGCAGCTCGTGTAGAACAGCGTACTGACCTGGATAAGCTGGTTATCGAGATGGAGACTAACGGTACAATCGATCCTGAAGAAGCGATTCGCCGTGCAGCTACCATTCTGGCTGAGCAACTGGAAGCTTTCGTTGACTTACGTGACGTACGTCAACCAGAAGTTAAAGAAGAGAAGCCAGAGTTTGATCCGATCCTGCTGCGCCCTGTTGACGATCTGGAATTGACTGTCCGCTCTGCTAACTGCCTTAAAGCAGAAGCTATCCACTACATCGGTGATCTGGTACAGCGTACCGAGGTTGAGTTACTTAAAACACCTAACCTGGGTAAAAAATCTCTTACTGAGATTAAAGACGTACTGGCTTCGCGTGGGCTTTCTCTGGGCATGCGTCTGGAAAACTGGCCACCAGCAAGTATTGCTGATGAATAACTAGATCACAGGTTAAGGTTTTACTGAGAAGGATAAGGTCATGCGCCATCGTAAGAGTGGTCGTCAATTGAACCGCAACAGCAGCCATCGCCAAGCTATGTTCCGTAACATGGCAGGTTCTTTGGTTCGTCATGAAATCATCAAGACGACTCTGCCTAAAGCGAAAGAACTGCGTCGCGTCGTTGAGCCGCTGATTACTCTTGCCAAGACCGACAACGTAGCTAATCGTCGTCTGGCATTCGCCCGTACTCGTGACAACGAGATCGTGGCAAAACTGTTTAATGAACTGGGCCCGCGTTTTGCGAGCCGCGCAGGTGGTTACACTCGTATTCTGAAGTGTGGCTTCCGTGCTGGTGACAATGCACCGATGGCATACATCGAGCTTGTTGACCGCGCAGCTGAGTCTCAGACAGAAACAGCATCTGCAGAGTAATCTGTAGAAGCGTAAAAAACCGGGTATTATCCCGGTTTTTTATTGCTCGTTAATTCTCTTCCAATCATTATTATCTTGTTTCTTATCAAATAACCTGCAAATCCTCTCTGTGTAGGTGATCTCTTAGACTATTCTGATAAAATTATTCCTACTTTCTATTTGATGGGAATATCTCTTATGTATCGTATTGGTCAGTTGGCTAAATTAGCAGGTGTTACACCAGACACTATCCGTTTTTATGAAAAACAGGGACTGATGCTTCATGGAGAAAGAACAGAGGGTGGTTATAGGCTTTATACAAAACAAGATCTACAGAGATTACGTTTTATCCGTTATGCAAAACAATTGGGTTTCACGTTAGAAGCGATTGTAGAATTATTATCTATTCGGGTGGATCCTGAGCATCACACATGTCAGGAATCGAAACATATCGTTGATTCAAGGCTACAGGAAGTTGAAGAAAAATTATTAGAAATGCAAAAAATGCGCGATTCTCTGAAAATGTTAAGTGATGCGTGTTGTGGTAGTGCACATGTGAGTACATATTGTTCTATATTGGAAATTTTGGAAGAGGGTGCAACGAATAAATAATTTTTCTTTATTATTCCGAATACTAAGAGTACAATTGCCTTGTTTTTAATCAAATAATTATTTCAATTAATTAAGAATTTCTTAAATTAACTTTTCTTAGAGGTCATTATGACAACTTATCACCATAAAAAAGGTGTGATCAAAGATAATGCTATAGAAGCCTTACTGCATGATCCCTTATTTAGACAGAGAGTAGAAAAAAACAAAAAAGGTAAAGGAAGTTATAATCGTAAAGCAAAACACGGTAAAAATAGTGGTTGGGAGGCCAATGATAATAATTTTTTCAAGTTGTTATCATTGGCCTTCTAATTTATTAAATGACGATACCCATTTAATAAAGCTGAGGTAGGTGTTTTTAAAGGAAGAAAGGGCTTGGCTGGAAAAGTTTTTCCACTTCAGGAACGAATTTTTTATCAGTAATAAACATGATTACATGGTCACCTTGCTGAATGACACTGTAATCATTAGCAATAATAACTTCTTCATTGCGGACAATAGCACCAATTGTTGTTCCTGGTGGCAGTTTAATATCACCTATCTTGCGCCCAACAACTTTTGATGTATGCTCATCACCATGAGCAATGGCTTCGATAGCTTCAGCAACACCACGCCTTAATGAAAATACGCTCACAATATCGGCTTTACGAACATGACCAAGCAATGCTGAAACTGTTGCCTGTTGAGGTGAGATGGCAATATCAATGACTCCACCTTGTACTAAATCAACATATGCACTGCGTTGAATGAGAACCATCGCTTTTTTCGCTCCCATTCGTTTTGCAAGCATCGCTGACATAATGTTGGCTTCATCATCATTTGTTAATGCGATAAAAACATCAACTTGTTCAATATGCTCTTCAGCTAGCAATTCTTGATCAGAAGCATCTCCATAGAACACGATGGTATCATGTAGTAATTCTGCAAGTTCTGTTGCTCTTTCTTGGTTATGCTCAATTAGTTTGACGCTATAATCTTTTTCAAGCCGTAAGGCTAAGCCTGCACCAACATTGCCTCCACCAACGATCATTATGCGTTTATATGGTTTTTCAAGACGTTGTAATTCACTCATTACAGCTCTGATATGTTGCGATGCGGCAACGAAAAAAACTTCATCTCCTGCTTCAATAATTGTCGAACCTTGTGGCCTAATTGGACGGTCTTGGCGGAATATTGCAGCAACTTTGCTGTCAATATGTGGCATATGCTCCCGAAGTGAAGATAAAGCATTTCCTACTAACGAGCCTCCATAATAGGCTTTGACTGCAACAATGCTGACTCGGCCTTCCGCGAAATTAACAACTTGCAATGCGCCAGGGTATTGGATCAGTTTATAAATGTAATCAATGACCAGTTGCTCAGGAGATATCAGATAATCAATTGGAATATGGTCAGGTTGGAATAATTTTTCTGATTCACGGATATACTCTGATGAGCGTATTCTAGCGACTTTATTGGGGGTATTAAATAGAGAGTAAGCAATCTGGCATGCAATCATATTGGTTTCATCGGAATTTGTCACCGCGACCAACATATCAGCATCTTCAGCCCCTGCTTCTCTTAATACTCTAGGATGAGAACCATGACCATTTACAACCCTCAGATCAAATTTATCCTGCAACTGACGTAAACGATCTGTATCGGTATCAACGATAGTAATATCATTGTTTTCATCAACCAAGTTTTCGGCTAATGTTCCGCCAACTTGGCCTGCACCTAGAATAATTATCTTCATAGCACTCTCTTCTTGATTAGAAGCTGTTTTCCTATTTTTGATATCTTAGCAAAATGGCAAAACTCTCTCGTTCCAATAGAACGAGAGAAAAGTGTTACTGCTTAGTTAGCCGAGCATAAAAGAAACCGTCACCACCTGTTATTTCTGGAATGATTTGTGTTCCTGGTTTTTCCTGTGTGCCTGTTTCTGATGATAACGCAGCATCTGAATGACGTTTCAAAAATGCTTTAATTTGCTCACTATTTTCCTGAGGTAAAATTGAGCAGGTAGCATAAACTAAGGTGCCATTTTTCTTTAAATATGGCCAGATAGCATCAAGAATTTCAGATTGTAATGTGGCTAATTGCTCAATATCTTCATCTCTGCGTAGCCATTTTATGTCGGGATGACGGCGAATAACCCCAGTTGCCGAGCACGGTGCATCAAGGAGAATACGATCAAATTGTTCACCTGTAGCCCACTCATGTGGAAGACGACCATCACCGGTTTTTACGACGGCATGTAAATTAAGTCTCTGTAAATTTTCATTCACCCGCTTAATTCTTTGCTCGTCAATATCGATAGCTAGTACTTTTGATTTTGGCGCTATCTCGAGGATATGAGTGGTTTTTCCTCCGGGAGCCGCACAAAGATCGAGTATAGATTCTTCGTTACATGGAGTTAAAAGCTCGGCACACCCTTGAGCAGAACGATCCTGAATAGTTACCCACCCTTTATCAAATCCAGGTAGGGTATTTACAGGACAAGGGCTTAGTAAGCGAATAGCATTAGGATGGTCTTTATCCAATTCTGCTTCTATATTTGCCTCTTCTAATAGAGCGAGATATTTATTAGCCGTATGATGGAGTTGGTTCACCCGTAACCACATTGGAGGTTTTTGGTTGTTGGTATCCACTATATTTTGCCAATTGTGTGGATAAGCTTTTTGTATACGTTCTAACAGCCACTTAGGGTGTAAATATTGGCTGATATGATTATTTGCTCGTTCGATTAATTCTTGTTGTTGGCGCTGAAATTGGCGAAGGACGCCATTGATTAACCCTTTTAGTTGCGGTCGTTTTAAGTTAATCGCACCATTGACGGTTTCGGCAAGTGCAGCATGTGCAGGAATGCGTGTATAAATAAGCTGATAAATTCCAACCATGATTAAGTAGTGGAAAATACGTTGTTTTCCTTTTAATGGTTTTGCCATTAATTGGTTAATAAGCCATTCAAGTTGAGGTAATACCCTCATAACTCCAAAGCAGAGTTCTTGTAGTAGAGCCTTATCTTTCTCAGAAATTCTTTGTTGCATTTCAGGTACAACGGTGCTGAGAGATTGCCCTTGCTCAAGTACTTGGGTGATCGCTTTTGCAGCGATGCTTCGCAGGTTGTATGTATTTTTCATGGTATGGTTAAAAAGCTGGCTGTCGTCAGCATCCTAAAATAGGAAGAAGCCTGTATGCTAAGAGCATACAGGCAAATTAGTATTAGTTGATTTTATTGCCTGGTGTAAACCATTCACGTTTGGAATTTAAGAGATCGGCAGCGGACATTGCTTTTTTACCAGGCGGCTGCAACTGAATGATATTTAGTATTCCATCGGCAGTCGCAATTTGGATGCCTTTTTTATCTGCGCTGATAATTGTTCCAGGGGTTTGGATAGTTTTATCTGCGCTGATAATTGTTCCAGGGGTTTGGATAGTTTGCTCTGCGATGACATCTGCTTGCCAGATCTTAATGGGGTGATCATCTATTAAGAAGAAGCTCATTGGCCAAGGGTTGAAAGCACGAATACAACGTTCAAGCTGGATTGCTGATAAATTCCAGTTCACTTTTGCTTCATCTTTGCTCAGTTTTTCGGCGTATGTCGCAAGAGAGCTATCTTGAGCTTCAGGCTGGCATTTTCCCGACGTGATTAAATTTAAGGTATCGAGTAACGCTTCTGGACCAATATTGGCAAGTTTTTCATATAAGCTGGCACTAGTATCTTCATTTTTAATTGGGCAAATGGCTTTCAACAGCATATCACCAGTATCAAGCCCGGCATCCATTTGCATGATCGTCACACCAGTTTCTTGGTCTCCTGCCCAAATTGAGCGTTGGATAGGAGCTGCTCCACGCCAGCTAGGTAACAATGAACCGTGAACATTCAGACACCCCAAGCGAGGAATATCTAATACGGTTTGGGGAAGAATCAGCCCATATGCAACAACGATCATAATATCTGCTTGCTGTTCTATGACCCATTGCTGGCTTTCTTCTGTACGTAAGGTTGTTGGCTGGAAAACAGGAATACCATGTTCTTCAGCCAATACCTTTACAGGACTTGGTGTCAGTTTCTTACCTCTTCCTGCCGGTTTATCTGGTCGAGTGAGTACTCCAACAACTTGATGTTGAGAGCTTAATAAAGCAGTCAAATGGCGGGCCGCGAAATCAGGGGTTCCGGCAAAAATAATACGTAAAGAATCAGACACTGTTATTTCCTGCAATGATAAAATTTATTTGCTTTTGGCTCTCAGACGGTCAATTTTTTCAACTTTCTGACGGATGCGTTGGCGTTTCAATGGGGAAAGATAATCGACAAAAAGTTTACCGACTAAGTGATCCATTTCATGTTGAATACAAATTGCCAACAGACCATCTGCTTCTAATTCAAATGCCTGGCCGTTATAATCTAAAGCCTTAATTCTTACTTTCTCAAAACGTGGTACAAATCCACGCTGTTCAGGAACTGATAGGCAACCTTCTTCTATACCTGTTTCACCAGACTCATCAACTAACTCTGGATTAATAAGAACAAGGCGTTGCTCACGATCCTCAGAGACATCAATGACAATAATTCTTTGATGAATATCGACTTGGGTTGCCGCTAAACCAATACCTTCTTCTGCATACATCGTTTCGAACATATCATCAATGATACGTTGGATTTCTGCATCGACTTTTTCTACTGGCTTTGCAATTGTGCGAAGTCGTTCGTCTGGATAATGTAATACTTGTAAAACTGACATATGTGTTTAGAACTGCATCCAAAAAGTGAGTAATAATTGCTGCCTATTCTAGACATTTCCCGTTTAGATTGACAGTATTGGACATAAAATAATCATGCGGAAGTTACCTTCAATCAGGTCAGGATGACGATATGGAAGCAATGGAAATGTGGTTGCGAATGAAAATGGTCTCTCATCTTTCAGCAGCAAAGGCAGTGTTCATTATGGATCGCCTGTTACACGCGAAGAATTGCAGCACTACTTTTCTTAAAGAATGTGGTTTGTCACCTACGCAATGTTTGCAATTTATGAAGGCTAACTCTGCCACACTGATATCGGCTTTCAATTGGTTAGAACAACCGAATAACCATTTATTGACTTTCTCTCACCCTGGATATCCTCCTTTATTAAAACAGATACATTCACCACCTCTTGTACTTTTTGTCACGGGTGATGTATCGCTCCTGTCCCAAAAACAAATTTCCATGGTTGGCAGCAGAACAGCAACTTTCTATGGTGAAAAATGGGGCAAGGCCTTTGCTGGTGAATTAGCTAGAAACAATCTGATCATAACTAGTGGCTTGGCGATTGGTATTGATGGTATTTGCCATCAGGCAACATTAGATTCAGGTGGAAAAACTATTGCTGTACTTGGTAGTGGGCTTAACAATATTTACCCCACTCGTCATCAGGCTCTGGCTCATCGTATTAAAGAAAATGGCGCATTGGTCTCTGAATTTTTTCCTGATACGCCGCCCAAAGCCAAAAATTTTCCAAGACGAAATCGGATTATTAGTGGATTGAGTTTGGCTCTTCTTATTGTGGAGGCTCATAAAAACAGTGGATCATTAATTACGGCACGCTGTGCTCTTGAACAAGGGAGGGATATTTTTGCTTTACCCGGCCCGCTAGGTACTCCTTCAAATGAGGGCAACCATTGGTTAATTAAGCAAGGGGCTTATCTGGCAACAAGTGTGATGGATATAATGGAACATATTAATTCGTCGTTTCAATGGATTAACTTTGAAGGAAAAGTGGAAGAAAAGGATAGTGAACAATTTGCACAAACAGAGTTGCCATTTGCGGATGTGCTGGTTAACGTAGGTAACGATGTTACACCTATTGATGTGATTGCTCAGCGTTCTTCCCTTCCTATTACAGAAGTCATGACCAAGTTATTGGATCTAGAGCTTATGGGAAAAGTTGCCGTTGTTGCTGGTGGATATGTCCGAACCAATTAATCTATTTAATTTGTATTTTTTTCCAACGTTATGATGGCTGGTATTTAGCGAGTGAAATATGTCTAAGAAAGTTCCCTTTGCTATAAAAGAAACAGAATACTGTCCTGAGTGTGGTGCTGAGTTAGTCATCCGTAATGGATCACATGGCCTATTTTATGCGTGTTCTGGTTACCCATCCTGCAATTATCTTCGTCCTTTGAAATCACAAGGTGATGGGCACATTGTAAAAGAATTGGATGGACAGACCTGTCCAGCATGTGGTTTTACTTTGGTCTTACGGCAAGGACGTTATGGCATGTTTATTGGTTGTAGTCACTATCCTGAATGTGAGCATATAGAATTGATTGATAAACCAGACGATACATCAATTACTTGTCCTCAATGCCAACAAGGAAAGTTATTTCAGCGTAAATCTCGTTTTGGAAAAACATTTCATTCCTGTAGTCGTTATCCCGATTGCCAATTTGCGCTTAACAATAAACCTGTGCCGGGAGAATGTATGTTTTGCCACTATCCATTGTTAATGGAAAAACGCACTTCCCAAGGCATAAAATTATTTTGTGCCAGTAAATTGTGTAGTAAACAACAATTCAATGAAATTGAGAAAGAAAATGAGTAACGAAATCTCACCAGCATTTGATGCAATTATCACGGCCTTAAAAGAAGAAAAAGTCGTTGCCTATCCAACAGAGGCTGTTTTTGGATTAGGGTGTGATCCCGATAGTGAGAACGCAGTACAAGAGCTTTTAGCGTTGAAAAACCGGTCTTGGGAAAAAGGCCTAATTCTTATTGCTGATAATTATGAGCGGCTATGTCCTTATATTGACGATGAGCAATTGAGCGATATACAAAAGGAAACCATATTTTCCTCTTGGCCTGGTCCTGTTACATGGGTTATACCAGCGAAAAAAACAACACCAAAATGGTTAACAGGTAAGTTTTCAACGTTGGCGGTTCGAGTCACTACCCATCCTTTGGTTAAGCAATTATGTTCTGGTTATGAAAAACCACTTGTGTCGACCAGCGCTAATCTAAGCGGACTAGAACCATGCCGGAGTGTGGAAGAAGTGCGCCAGCAATTTGGGAATCGTGTCCCGATTTTGGAAGGAGAAGTAGGGGGGCGTAAAAATCCATCAGAAATCAGAGACGCTTTAACGGGTAAATTATATCGGCAAGGGTAAAAATAATGGATAAATTCGCTGTTTTTGGTAACCCAATTGAACATAGTAAATCCCCTTATATTCATCGATTGTTTGCTGAACAGACTGGCATTGAGCATCAATATGGGAAAATATTTGCTCCAATAGAAAGCTTTGAACAAACTTTAACGCATTTTTTTGCACAAGGTGGTTTGGGAGCTAATATCACCATCCCTTTCAAAGAAAGAGCTTACCAATGTTCAGATGAGTTGACTGAGCGGGCAAGGATTAGTGGTGCTGTCAATACATTAAAATTGGTCGGCAGAAACCAACTTCTTGGTGATAATACTGATGGGATTGGGTTACTGGTGGATCTACAGCGGCTCAACTTCATTTCCCAGGGGCAAAGGATCTTGATTATTGGTGCGGGTGGGGCTGCGAAGGGGGTAATCTCTCCTTTGCTCTCATTGGGGTCCCCCGTCACTATCACTAATCGTACTTTTGAGCGGGCTCAACTAATTGCGAATAAATTTTCTCTATTAGGTGATATCCGGGCTATTGAGATGGAAACACTTATTTCTCCAGACTTTGATATCATCATTAATGCAACGGCTTCCGGCCTTGATGGAGAGATTCCTGCGGTATCACCGTTACTTTTTCAAAACAATAGCGTTTGTTATGACATGTATTATCAGTATGGATTAACACCTTTCCTCAGTTTTGCTCATCAAAATGGAGCTTCACGTTTAGCTGATGGTTTGGGAATGTTGGTGGGGCAAGCTGCGCACGCTTTTGAATTGTGGCATGGGATATTTCCTGAAATAGAACCTGTTTTAACTACTTTAAGGCGAGAATTACACTCATGAATCAATCAATTCAATTTCCTGATCGTGAAGAATGGGATGAGAGCGGGAATAAAGTGATATTTCCAGCAATGGTAGATGGTTTGCTGGTGGAATGTGTGATTAATGCCGATGAGATTATTGCGCGTTATGGTAAAGCTCATCACCCACTCGTTCTGTTTCGTCAACACCGCTGGGATCTAGAAGAGGAGTTTGAAACGGTTATTTTGAGTGGGCATGATGATCAGTTTGGGTGTTATTCTTTGCTTTCAGATTGTTCCGCTAAATAATTGTCTTTCCAGTTGGCGTAATTATTAGCAGAATAAAGCAACTCTTCTAATTCTTCAGGTTTGAGTTTTCTCACTTGTTTGGCCGGGCTACCTACGTACAGATATCCGCTTTCTAGCCTTTTTCCTGGGGGAATTAGGCTGCCAGCTCCGATGATTACATCATCTTCAATAATGGCACCATCAAGCACAATAGTCCCCATACCAACTAATACTCGATTTCCTATCTTACAACCATGCAGCATTGCTTTATGGCCCACAGTGACATCTTCTCCAATTATTAGTGGGTAACCATTAGGGTTATCATTAGATTTGTGAGTTACGTGTAAAACAGAGCCATCTTGAATACTTGTGCGAGAACCAATGGAGACATAATTCACATCTCCACGGATAACTACCAGAGGCCAGATACTTACATCATCTGCCAATCTGACATCTCCAATCACAACAGACGAAGGATCTAAAAGAACTTTTTGACCAATTTGAGGATAGAAATTTAAGTATTGACGCAAAACAGTGTACATAAAAGACCTCAACAGTAAGAACGAATAACAATTAGTAGAAATGTTATTGAGGAAAATATCACCACGCAATCAAAAAATTTGTTTTAATCTTAGACTAATTGAGTGGTTTTTATGTCAAAAAGAGCGAAAAACACTCGATTGAAAATAAAATTCAAAAAAACTATTGTCAGCGCCGTAAAACTCCCTATAATGCGCCACCACTGACCGACGCTGAGCTGAAAAAAGCCGCTGAGGAAAGTCGGAGGGCAGCGAAAATAAACGCTTGACTCCGGAGGCGAAAAGCGTAAGATACGCAGCCTCGCAACCCGGAAGGATTTTCCCGGTTGCCACGCTCTTTAACAAATTAATC
>NZ_NKHR01000033.1:24924-28154 GCF_014467285.1 Xenorhabdus sp. PB62.4
ATGTCTGGCAGTGTCCTACTCTCACATGGGGAGACCCCACACTACCATCGGCGCTACGGCGTTTCACTGCTGAGTTCGGCATGGGGTCAGGTGGGACCACCGCGCTGTTGCCGCCAGACAAATTCTGTATTCAATCCCGAACAAGCTGCTGTCTTGCATTTGAAACCCCATTCTGCTCTCTCTCTACGCCCAAAACACCTTCGGTGTTGTCAGGTTAAGCCGCACGGTTCATTAGTACCGGTTAGCTCAACGTGTCGCCACGCTTACACACCCGGCCTATCCACGTCCTCGTCTCGAACGTTCCTTCAGTGTCCTCAAGGGACAAGGGAAGACTCATCTCAAGGCAAGTTTCCCGCTTAGATGCTTTCAGCGGTTATCTCTGCCGCACTTAGCTACCGGGCAATGCCATTGGCATGACAACCCGAACACCAGTGGTGCGTCCACTCCGGTCCTCTCGTACTAGGAGCAGCCCCTTTCAATCTTCCAACGCCCACGGCAGATAGGGACCGAACTGTCTCACGACGTTCTAAACCCAGCTCGCGTACCACTTTAAATGGCGAACAGCCATACCCTTGGGACCTACTTCAGCCCCAGGATGTGATGAGCCGACATCGAGGTGCCAAACACCGCCGTCGATATGAACTCTTGGGCGGTATCAGCCTGTTATCCCCGGAGTACCTTTTATCCGTTGAGCGATGGCCCTTCCATACAGAACCACCGGATCACTAAGACCTACTTTCGTACCTGCTCGAGCCGTCACTCTCGCAGTCAAGCCAGCTTATGCCTTTGCACTAACCTCACGATGTCCGACCGTGATTAGCTAACCTTCGTGCTCCTCCGTTACGCTTTGGGAGGAGACCGCCCCAGTCAAACTACCCACCAGACACTGTCCGCAACCCGGGTCACGGGCCTGCGTTAGAACATCAAACATTCAAGGGTGGTATTTCAAGGATGGCTCCATGCAGACTGGCGTCCACACTTCCAAGCCTCCCACCTATCCTACACATCAAGGCTCAAGGTTCAGTGTCAAGCTATAGTAAAGGTTCACGGGGTCTTTCCGTCTTGCCGCGGGTACACTGCATCTTCACAGCGAGTTCAATTTCACTGAGTCTCGGGTGGAGACAGCCTGGCCATCATTACGCCATTCGTGCAGGTCGGAACTTACCCGACAAGGAATTTCGCTACCTTAGGACCGTTATAGTTACGGCCGCCGTTTACTGGGGCTTCGATCAAGAGCTTCGCCTTGCGGCTGACCCCATCAATTAACCTTCCAGCACCGGGCAGGCGTCACACCGTATACGTCCACTTTCGTGTTTGCACAGTGCTGTGTTTTTATTAAACAGTTGCAGCCAGCTGGTATCTTCGGCTGATTTCAGCTCCGCCCGCAGGGGCTTCACCTACCTATCAGCGTGCCTTCTCCCGAAGTTACGGCACCATTTTGCCTAGTTCCTTCACCCGAGTTCTCTCAAGCGCCTGAGTATTCTCTACCTGACCACCTGTGTCGGTTTGGGGTACGATTCAATGTTACCTGAGGCTTAGAGGCTTTTCCTGGAAGCAGGGCATCTGTCACTTCAGCACCGTAGTGCCTCGTCATTACGCCTCAGTGTTAACAGCGGTCCGGATTTACCAAAACCACCCACCTACACGCTTAAACCGGGACGACCGTCGCCCGGCTGACATAGCCTTCTCCGTCCCCCCTTCGCAGTAACACCGAGTACAGGAATATTAACCTGTTTCCCATCGACTACGCTTTTCAGCCTCGCCTTAGGGGTCGACTCACCCTGCCCCGATTAACGTTGGACAGGAACCCTTGGTCTTCCGGCGAGCGGGTTTTTCACCCGCTTTATCGTTACTTATGTCAGCATTCGCACTTCTGATACCTCCAGCAAACCTCACAGTTCACCTTCAGCGGCTTACAGAACGCTCCCCTACCCAACAACACTTACGTGTCGCTGCCGCAGCTTCGGTGCATGGTTTAGCCCCGTTACATCTTCCGCGCAGGCCGACTCGACCAGTGAGCTATTACGCTTTCTTTAAATGATGGCTGCTTCTAAGCCAACATCCTGGCTGTCTGAGCCTTCCCACTTCGTTTCCCACTTAACCATGACTTGGGGACCTTAGCTGGCGGTCTGGGTTGTTTCCCTCTTCACGACGGACGTTAGCACCCGCCGTGTGTCTCCCGTGATAACATTCTTCGGTATTCGCAGTTTGCATCGGGTTGGTAAGTCGGGATGACCCCCTAGCCGAAACAGTGCTCTACCCCCGAAGATGAGTTCACGAGGCGCTACCTAAATAGCTTTCGGGGAGAACCAGCTATCTCCCGGTTTGATTGGCCTTTCACCCCCAGCCACAAGTCATCCGCTAATTTTTCAACATTAGTCGGTTCGGTCCTCCAGTTAGTGTTACCCAACCTTCAACCTGCCCATGGCTAGATCACCGGGTTTCGGGTCTATACCCTGCAACTTAACGCCCCGTTAAGACTCGGTTTCCCTGCGGCTCCCCTAAACGGTTAACCTTGCTACAGAATATAAGTCGCTGACCCATTATACAAAAGGTACGCAGTCACACCTTAAAAGGTGCTCCCACTGCTTGTACGTACACGGTTTCAGGTTCTCTTTCACTCCCCTCGCCGGGGTTCTTTTCGCCTTTCCCTCACGGTACTGGTTCACTATCGGTCAGTCAGGAGTATTTAGCCTTGGAGGATGGTCCCCCCATATTCAGACAGGATACCACGTGTCCCGCCCTACTCTTCGAGCTCCCAACACCAGCGTCTTCGGATACGGGGCTGTCACCCTTTACTGCCGGCCTTTCCAGACCGTTCTCCTGACGCTGATATTGTTGATGGCTCTGGGCTGCTCCCCGTTCGCTCGCCGCTACTGGGGGAATCTCGGTTGATTTCTTTTCCTCGGGGTACTGAGATGTTTCAGTTCCCCCGGTTCGCCTCATTCACCTATGGATTCAGTGAATGATAGTGCAACGGATTGCACTGGGTTTCCCCATTCGGATATCGCCGGCTGATAACGCTGCTTATCAGCTCACCGGCGCTTTTCGCAGATTAGCACGTCCTTCATCGCCTCTGACTGCCTAGGCATCCACCGTGTACGCTTATTCGCTTAACCTCACAACCCGAAGGTGTCTTCAGATTGGAGTATTGAGAGACTCATCAATGCCATTTTTCAATAACACTGATTGTTTCAAATTTTCAGCTTGTTCCAGATTGTTAAAGAGCA
>NZ_NKHR01000034.1:0-17981 GCF_014467285.1 Xenorhabdus sp. PB62.4
TTTAATCGAATTGCATTAAATGTGATTAAACAAAATACCAGTATAAAGGACAGTCAGGCCGCTAAACGCCGAAGAGCAATGTGGTCAGCGGAATTCCGTAGTCAGCTTATATTTGATTAAACTTAATACAAAGTGGAATCCCGCCCTGTCAATGCAATTGCCACACCATTAACTTTATCTGCTAACCGCTTATTATTAGTTAGTTGACTGAAAGTTGGACTTAAATAAATATTTAACCTTTCGTCATAATCAATATATTGATCAAAGATGAACGTAACTGAAAATTTATGCTCTGTATATTTACGGGATAACTTGTTAAAATTGACCAATATTTACTCAATTATTACGAGAATATGTATAATGAACTTGAAACCGTTTCTACACAATTTTCTGGTGATCCTACTGATTGGGGCAAGATATGTCAGGTCATAACAACACAGAGGATCAAACAATGCCTTATTTGATCCCTGATGCAGAATTCAATCGTAAGTTACATATTTCAGAGAGAAACAAGGAACATACTAACTTAATCAGTTGATGAACCCGCAGTGTGCTTGCAGTACATTAAAGAGAGCATGGGTATCCGGGGGATAAGATTATGTGAAGAAACAGATCGCTATTTGACAGAAGCTGTTGCCGTCGTATAGGTGCCCCGCTCTTTTTTATGCTCTTCATACTGAACGAATGAGGTATGCGATGAATATATCTTTTACTTCTACAACTTTCCCAGATGATTACCGCCAAAAAATCCGCCAGATGAAACAGGTCATACGCAATCAAATAGGCGATGTTGAAAATTTATTCAATCAAATCTGTAACAAAATAGAAAAAGAACTCATCGCTGCGCGGGAAGATGAAAAAACCACAGGTAGTGTCTGGCCTGAAATCCACTGGCGTGATTTGGCCGAAAACCGAATCCCGGCAGAAACCATACAAAAAATTAAACGCCGTGGGTGTTTGATTGTCAGACAGAATTTTCCCCGTGATACCGCACTTGCATGGGATAAATCCATACTTGATTACCTTGAAGGAAACCATTTCAATAGTGTTTATCAAGGTACCGGCGATAATTATTTCAGCAACCTAAAAGCCTCTCGCCCGGAAATTTATCCTATTTACTGGTCGCAGGCACAGATGCAGGCCCGACAAAGTGAAGAAATTGCAAAGGTACAATCTTTTCTCAATCACCTGTGGAAATCTGAATCTGGCGGAACGCGTTGGTTTGAACCTGATGTCAGCATGATCTATCCTGACCGTATTCGCCGCAGGCCACCGGGTACGACATCCAAAGGGCTTGGCGCTCATACGGATTCCGGCGCTTTAGAGCGTTGGCTACATCCTACTTATCAAAAAGTATTCAGAAATATTTTCAATAACCGATTTGCGGAATACGATCCCTGGGATGCCGCGCATCGTCCAGATATGAATGAATACGAACTGGATAACGTCACCCGATGTTCAGTTTTTCGCACTTTTCAGGGGTGGACAGCGCTGTCAGATATGGCGCTCAATCAGGGACTTCTGCATGTTGTACCCGTGCCAGAAGCGATGGCCTATTTGTTGTTACGGCCCTTACTCCATGATGTGCCCGAAGATGAACTCTGTGGTGTTGCTCCCGGCAAGGCATTGCCAACTACCGAAAAATGGCACCCTTTCCTCGCCCGTGGGCTATGTAGTATCCCATCATTACAGGCAGGTGACTCTGTTTGGTGGCATTGTGATCTCATCCATTCCGTTGCTCCTGTGGAAAATCAACAAGGTTGGGGGAATGTCATGTATATCCCTGCTGCTCCTCTGTGTGACAGAAATCTGGCTTATGCGCATAAGGTTGCAGAATCACTTGAGAAAGGCACATCTCCGGCAGATTTCCCCCGTGAAGACTATGAAATAAACTGGGAAAATCGCTTCACTGCCGCTGACTTAAACTCCATAGGATTACGTGGACTCGGCTTAGACTGAGCCGTTTACCTGACACTGATAATATTACGGTGTCCAGTATCCCAACAATATCCATATATTTTTATGCGGCCTTTATGCCCGACCTTGTGTAAAATCCCCTCAATTTGAGTTTTGATCGGTTCATTAGAAAATAGACCTATAGATTTCAAATTGCAGCACAGCTAACAAAGAAGCAACTTGAAAGATGAAAGGAATAGACCATTTCGTAAGACTTAAGGAGATACACCATGACAACTTATGCTCTGGTAGGCGATATCGGCGGCACAAATGCACGTCTGGCATTATGTGATGTGGATACCGGGCAACTAAGCGCGGTCGAATTCTATCCTTGTGCGGATTATCCATCACTTGAAATCGTTATCCGCCATTATCTGGAACAACAGGACTGCGAAATCAAAGATGGCTGCATCGCCATTGCCTGCCCAGTGACGGATGATGTCATTAGTATGACCAATCACAGTTGGCGTTTTTCCGTCAGCCAAATGAAAGCGTCTCTGGGATGGGAGCGTTTTGAAGTAATTAACGATTTCACCGCCGTTTCTCTCGCAATTCCGGTCTTAGGTGCAGATGACATCATTCAGATTGGCGGAAAACAGCCTCAGGCTAAACGCCCTATTGCTGTTTATGGTGCGGGAACCGGACTGGGTGTCGCCCATCTTATTCATACTGGAACCCAGTGGATGAGCTTGCCTGGTGAAGGGGGCCATGTAGATTTTGCGCCGGACAGCGTGGAAGAAGATCATATGCTGAGTGTATTACGAGAAGAATATGGTCATGTTTCTGCTGAACGTATCCTTTCCGGGCCTGGTTTGGTAAATATTTATCGTTCTCTGATGAAACTTAACGATCAGCCAGCGGAAGATCTGACTCCCAGAGATATTTCCGATCGTGCACTAAGTGGAAATTGCCCTACCTGCAAGCAGGCGTTAGAGCTTTTCTGTACGGCTTTGGGGCGTTTTGGCGGCAATCTGGCACTGAATATTGGTGCATTCGGCGGCGTTTATATTGCAGGTGGCATCGTCCCACGTTTCCTTGATTTCTTCCAAAAATCGGGATTTCGTCAGGGATTTGAGAGCAAAGGCCGATTTACAGGTTATTTGCAGGATATTCCTGTATATCTGATTACCCATGATAAACCGGGATTATTAGGTGCAGGTTCTTATATTCGCCAATCTCTGGGTAAAACGATTGGTTAAATAACGTCTATATATTCTTATGGTTGCTCATGCTGTTTGTTTGATTTTCTCGCAAGATTTAAACGATATTTAGCATGGGCAATTTGGTTTCAAGATAATATTATCTATTAAGCGTGAAAAATCTTGGCTCTTACCAGCTTACGATAAGCAATCGGTGTCAGCTTGAAGTGTTGTTCAAATACCTTACTAAAGTAATAAGCATCATTAAATCCCACTAATTGAGCCACATGCAGTAACGTTAAACTATTATCCGTTAGCAACTGTTTGGCTGTTAATAAACGATGATTCAATATGTATTTATGCGGTGAAACGCCAACTTGCCCTTTAAACCTGCGAAGCAAAGTACTTTCCGATACACCGACATAGTTGGCAATATCCTTAATCGTAATTGGTGAATCAACATGCTGCTTAATATAAGCTTGTGCTATCGAAACCATTTCATCAAATTGTGTATTACCTCCAATCTGAAAAAACGGTTCTGATTGGAAGTTTGATACTTCATGCAAAAAATGCTTTTCAATAATTTCAGCAATTGGAACACTGAAAAACCGGGCAATAAGATAAACAATCAGTTCTGTTTGGGAGTTAATACTTCTGGCGCAATAAATATTGTCACAATACGTGATACTTGCTTTACGGTTCACATCTACCGTTGGAAAATGACGCTCAAATTTGTCATAAAAATACCAATGAGTCGTCGCTGTTTTTTCTTCAAGCAACCCCGCTTTCGCCAACCAACAGACTCCCGTTCCCGTTGCAACGATAACAGCCTGATTTTCCTGTTGTCGACGCAGCCATTCCAGAATGTCTTCTCTACCAGCCATAGAAGCGAGTGGATTCCCCCACATGGGCGGCAAAAACACTAAATCAAAATTCATCGGATCTGAAAATTGATAATGGGAATGCAGCGTAATTTGTCCATTATTTTTTGTTAAATCACCAATAACAGACATATCGAGAGGTTCTGCTCTCTGCTGTTTTCGGCTTCTCAAACTACTCGCACTGTTTAACATATCCGATGCCAAAGTTATTCCACTTTGCAATGCCTTATCATATAAAACAAACGCTATTCTCATTCTTACCTCCACATATTGCGTCAGTCTATATACCCTTATTTCATTCTCAAGTGAAAGATATGATGACCATATTCTTAGTTTTAATGACATGAATGTCAGTGTTCATAAATCATTCTAACTGATAGACTCCAATAAAAACCTTTTGGAGTTCATGATGAGTAAATTACCTGTAATTGTTGGTTTGGGTGGCATCAATGCAGCAGGAAGAAGTTCTGGATTCCACGGCTATAAACGCATTGTGTCAGATAGTCTCAAAGATGAAACAATGCAAAACACATGGGCTGATTTATGCAATCGGATGGGGATCATCAAAGATTCAGAACCTATTACAGCAGCTCATATTGAACGCGCCAAAAACGGGACATTGATAAGACGAATCACGCAGTTCGATCCCCAGAATATACCAAAAAACCGAATAATCACTGATATTGAAAATAATTCAGAAAGATTATTGAAGACCATATATACATCTCTTTCTGTTACTAGCGCAGGGCAATTACCAGAGGGATTTGAAATTGGTGATTTATATAACTCCAATCACCACCCACGCGGCTTACGCTTAACCGTTTATGGTGCTTCGGATTTGTTAAATTCGCTTGGAATGTCATGGTCAGATATTACTTCCTTAGTAGAGCCTGATCAGATTTCGGTTTATGCCAGCAGTGCACTGGGTCAAATAGATCAATTTTCAATGGCAGGGTTAATCGGCAATCCATTGAATGGTTCACGTGCCAGTTCCAAAATGCTTCCCCTTTCTCTGCCAGATATGCCGGCTGATTTCGTTAATAGTTACATTATCAACAATCTTGGTACGACCGCAGCGAGTTTGGGAGCCTGTGCAAGCTTTCTCTATAACCTCAAACAAGGTATCAATGACATTAAACAAGGCAAGGCCAAGGTTTGTTTAATTGGATGTGCTGAAGCGCCTATTATCCCCGAAATCATTGAAGGATTTAAGGCTATGGGAGCACTTGCTGAAGATCACCAACTCTGCAAGCTTGATGGAACCGATATCGTTGACCATCGTCGTCCCAGTCGCCCATTTTCAACCAATGTTGGATTTACCCTTGGAGAATCAGCACAATTTGTGCTGCTGATGAGTGATGATTTGGCCTTACAGTGTGGCGCGAATATCCTTGGTTCTGTGCCGGATGTTTTTGTTAATGCAGATGCGAACAAAAAATCAATCTCTTCACCGGGAATAGGCAATTACATCACCATGATGAAAGCCGCCTCCCTTGCTAACCATTTATTGGATGGGAAATTGCAGTATTCTTACGTTCAGTCACATGGAACCGGAACACCGCAAAACAGAGTCACCGAAAGCCATATCATTAATGAAGTTGCTAAGGTTTTTGGACTCAATAATTGGGATATCACCGCCATTAAAGCGCATCTTGGACACTCCATTTCCGCCGCCGCAGGAGATCTATTAGCTAATGCTTTAGGTGTTTGGCAATATGGTTGGATTCCGGGAATTACGACGATTGATCACATTGCCGAGGATGTGCATGCCTCCAATCTGAATATTTTAATGCGGGATAAGTTTGTTGGTGAACGTGGTGAAGATATGAAAGCCACTATTCTTAATGCAAAAGGATTCGGCGGTAATAACGCAAGTGCCGTTGTTTTATCTCCACAAAAAACCATGCAAATGCTGAAGAAAAAACACGGTTGCGCTTCCATCAGTACCTATTACAAACACAATGAAATAGTTAAACGCAGAAGCGAAGAGCAAGATCAGGCAATTTGTCGCGGTAAAGAGTCCGTCATTTACAACTTCGGTAATGCCGTGCTGCAAGGATCAGATATCCAGCTTTCACGTCAGGAAATAAGACTTAATGGGATCAAACAATCTATAAAGATGCCTAATGCTGATGAGTTTAGTGAGTTTTTGTGAGAGGGGTATTTTTAATTGTTAGATTAGGATGAGGTTTAGTAATGAACCTGAAAAGGAATTCGCATAAAAATAATCTGACAATTACCGGAATAAAGTCGGTAACAGTCAGATCGAGTTTGAACCAATAGATTAATTGCCTATAACATCATTTAATATTTCATTAAAATAGCGGTACTTTGCCAGCCAGCACCCACTGACCAGAAAACAATTAAATCACCACGGGAAATTTTCTTTCTCTTTATAGCCTCATAAAATGCAACAAATGGACTATTTGTTGCAGTATAGCCATATTCATCACTAATAAATAATGCCTTATCCTGATCCACACCAAGTTCTTCACAAAGTTGTCGAATATTACCTATAGAAAATTGTGAAAACATAAATCCATTAATATCCTCAGGAGTTAAGTTATTTCTTGAAAGTAACAACCGGATCGATTCAGATGCAGCACTGATACAAATAGCATCATCAAAGGGAGTGAATTTGACTTGTGCAGAAACATCATGCCGATGAATATTTGACAATCCACATGCAGGGAAAAGTGAATTATCAATCACCGAAGTTTGTATACGAGATTCTGAGTCTATAAGGCCGTTTCCCTGTTCAGTTTTATGAAGAATGACCGCTACAGCAACCTCTGAAAAACATGAATGGTAGACAGGTTCATTACTACTGTGAGCACCAAGATAATCGCCACCTACAACCAGTGCAAGTTGGCATGATGGGCGTGCCATCATCGCTCTGGCAACTATATCTACCGCAACGACTAATCCTACACAATTAGCATTAATATCAAATGCCTGAGCCCTTTCTCCACCACCAATAGCATGATGTATTTTGAGCGCTGTCGCAGGAATAAGATATTCTGGCGTTTGTGAAGCAAAGGCCACTAAATCCAGATCCTTAGCCTGACACCCCAGTCGCCGAATAGCATCATTAGAAGCCTTAACTGACATTGTTAATGTTGTATCAAATGAATCACGGATTAGATAACGATTTTTGTGCCCAAGAGCATTTAGCAAACCACTCACATCAATGCCTTGGGCAGCATAATGTTCTATAAACCAATTATTATCAACCGTAGTTGAAGGATGCCAAATCCCTAATGATGCAATCGCCACTCTTGTCATAATTGTTCCTATTTATATCCATATTCATTGAAAATTTTTGATTTATACTAAATAGTTTCACTGGCAGAGATTCGGTTATCATAGCTCACTAAACTTGTCTTAAATGTAATTTCAGTAAGCAGCAATAATTTGTTGAAAAATATCGTATTTATACTCAATATTGACCAGTATTCACTACCTCACAACACCAGTCTAAACTTGATTGAAAAAATGTAGAATCTCATAAATAAACAAGAAAGAAACAATAAAAATCTTATACCTCTCTAAATATTCCGAGAGGCCATAATTACCTATAAATATCATCATCCGAGAAAAAAAATCTCACTTATTAAAGCCTAAACCCTGCAAATGAGTTTTAATTGTATATATATGTACAATTCCATCATCTAACACATGCCAGTTACATATAAAAGCAATTGCTTTAATCCCAATGAGCAATAAATAATCTCGATCAGTTTAGCCTGAAAACTATTAAATATTTTCAGTCATACGACTAGATAATTTTAAGCTACTTAATTGTGTTTTGTGATCATAACAATATATTCCGTAAGGAATATTCTGCCATCGAAATAGAACAGCAGTTGCAGTAGACGAAGGGCCAAACCCCATAACAATAACCCAATCATAATCAACCAGATTTTTGTTATTCTGTATCTCCATAAAGCCGAAAAAGCTCTGTGCTGGTCCTAAACTTCCATATTTGTGAAAAATAGATATAACTTTATCTTTTCCCACACCTAAAGATTCTACGGCGCTACTAACAACCCATTCAGTTGGGTCGTAAATGTAAAAAGCGCTGACTTCATTTAAATTAATTCCATTTGATTGACACACCTTACTGCAACACTGATAAATTGTCTCTTTCAGATTATTAAATATATATTCCCCTCCCTTTTCTTTATAAAAAACATAACGTTCAGGTGCTTCATTAAATTGCAAAATATCATAATGTGCTGTACTCAAACTATGGCAACCAGTAACTTCCACACCTTGCTTTCGACTAAGTATTAAGCATGCAGCACCATCGCTTAACAAACATCTGGCGGGGTCATCTGTTGAAAACCAATGAGAATAATTACACCCGGCAATAACAGCAATATTATGTAACCCAGAGTTAGCAAACATAGCAGTAGCAATTTCCAGTGCAGCTACACCACCATTTGTCCCGACATTTATTGACACCACCGGGCAAGATAAATTTAGCTCTCTGGCCAATTGTCCAGCTTCATCACTCAAAATATTGTCAGGCCATACCTGACTAAGAATCAGATAATCAATATCTGAAATATCCATCTGTGCCTGTTTTACTGCTGCTAACAAACTTTCTTTCATTAACTCAATCAAGTCTTTTTTATGTTTTAAGCGCCATAAGATACGCGATCTAAATAACTTCTGTTCATCAGGTGCACTAAACTCATTACGTATGTGATCCTCAGGATGAATAATAATCTTTTCCGTTGGAAGAATGCCTGCTACTGAAACAACGGAGATATGCTTTCTCACACTTCCTCCGCCTTTAATTTCTTCAAAGTTTCAATTCTATCATTGAGAGGAGGAAACACATATTTATCAATCAGTACATTAATCACTGCCGTTTTCTTTTCTTCAATTGCATTAATCAAAGCGTTACGTAATTCTTTTATATTCCTAACATTATAGCCTGTCGCTCCGATTGCCTGCCCAAATAGAGCAAAATCAACTTGGGGTATATGGCAGTCAAGCTCTGAATTTCCCAATAGTTCTAACCCTTGCCTACACATATTGTAAGCAGCATCATTCATCACAAGCCAAATAGCAGGTAATCCGTATCCAACAGCAGTGCTTACTTCATTCGACATCAGCATTGAACCATCACCTATAATACCTACTACACAACGTTCTTTTGATGCTGCAATTCCTACTAACCCGCAAGCATAGTGTCCCATAGCTCCATCGGCTGTACTTGTACGATATCTCAATGGGTTCGAAAACTTCAGGTAGCGATTAGTCCAAACAAAGGAATTTCCCGCTTCTGACGCAACATAACAATCGAACCTATCAATCGCTATTTCCTGAATCACACCCATCACATCAAGCGGATGGAGGACATCTTTTGCTACATCTGAATAAAATTTATTGCTATTACTGCCATGTAGAGCCGGAATAGCCTCCATCTGGCCGGAAGGTATTATTTCTTCTGCAATGCAGGCATCAATAGAAGTGAGAAATGTTTCGATATCACTATCAATGAGAACACTATGCGGAGGCAGATTCTCTTTAACTTCGTGTGCATTCAGTCCTATATAATAAACCTTAACTTTATTAAGACTATTTTGAACATAGGATGAACTAAGCTCTCCTAATCTGCTTCCCATAATGATAACAGTTGACAATGATGGGCAATGTAATGCGTTATAAATACTCTCAGTATCTGCTCCTAACCCGCTGGTTCCGACGTAAAGACTATGCTTTTCATTGAAAATTCCTTTTCCCCGTGGAGTGGAGATTACCCGCGAATTTGTTTTTATAGCAATCTGTGTTAACAAATTAGAAGCATGCCGTGCACCAAATCCTGCCCAAAAAATAGCATTTTCATTGACAATCAAATCAGCTATTTCTCGTGAATGACGTTCCACATTTTCATCTAATTTGTCATGAGATAAAGGAAGTTCTTCATAATTTTCATAATCTATGATTTCTTGCTGTGCTTTAGTTGTTAAAAATATACCAACCACATAGCCATCTTTCTTATTTAATCCTTTTCTTAATTTTTCTTCAACGGCCGAATAATCCTCCTTTCGGCTTATAGTAATAACTTCATCAAAATAACCTCGTCCATTTGGAATAACCAAGTTATCTACATTTTGTACTGTAGTTTCCTGTAAGTTCCATTTCCTTGAAGGGTCGACAGACGTAATTGATGAGATGAAAACAACCTTTGCCCCATCTAGCTTTGCTGCTCTTAACCCAGTTAATGCGTTACTTATTCCAGGACCAGCCGTAGCAAAAGCTACTGCAGGGGTCTGCTGACATAAACTGAATTCAGATGCAGAAAAAACTCCTCCTGATTCATGTCTGCAATGGAATATTTTTATTTTTTCTGATTCCGTTAATGCTTCCCATACAGGTACAATAAATCCACCAGAAACACCAAATGCTGCTTTAACCCCACAACGCTCAAGTAACTTAACTAAATTTTTAGCAATACTCTCTGACATATTATATCTATTTCATCCTTTTCTTTAGGTAGGAAAAAATTAACTATACTAATAAAAACTGGACTACACCCATCAATAAAATTAACTTTAGAGCACAGAACACAATAAAACCTAAAAGAGAATGAATTCATATTTCTTTAAATAATTCATTCAGTGAATTACCACTTCTGGTTTTATAAGATGATGATTTAATTGGTTTACCACAAAATTCACTTCCTGATCAGAGAGTTCATTAAGATAGGTTCCCTTTGTTAAGTCATTGAAATTCTGATTTACTTCACTTTTCCAAGGGAAATAAGGACGGATAAGATAAGCTTTTATCATAATTCTCTATTAGTTTTTTTATAACTCGCAAACCTCAAAACATTACCACATGTTATCGATTTAACCCTTTGTTATAAATATTACATTTAACTCTGGAAAATATAAAACCATCTGTGCATTTATTTTTAAGAATAATTTAATATATTTTGTAAAGCACAAAAAATTCATTTGAGCCTACTACTTACATTGCAATGCTTATTACTCCATGCTATATAAATAGAACATATCTTATAAGTTTACCAGTCGTGCAAGAAATATAGCATCATCTTGCTGAATTTTATTCATTCCATTCTCTTGCAGATTTTCCTATTGCATTTGTTTTTTAACCACATATTGATGAAATCGATCTAATCGGATTTTTTCAAACTATAGATCCACAAGAGCAATCACTACCCTTTAAAAAGACATTTCGTTTAAAATAAGCCCCGAATAACGGGGCTGAAAGACTTAAACTTTACAAAAATCTCTATGGTATTTTTTAGAACGGAATATCATCATCAAAATCCATTGGTGGCTCATTGCTCTGTGGAGCAGGAGACTGTGCCGGACGAGATGGAGCGCCGCCGCTGAATTGCTGAGATGCTTGTGGCTGCTGTGGTTGCCCCCAACCGCCGCTTTGTTGCATAGGAGCTTCTTGTCCTGCATTGCCACGGCCACCCAGCATTTGCATAGTGCCGCCAACGTTTACCACGATTTCAGTGGTGTAACGGTCTTGGCCGCTCTGATCCTGCCATTTACGCGTCTGCAAAGAACCTTCGATATAAACCTGAGAACCTTTACGCAGATATTCACCCGCAACTTCTGCCAGTTTGCCGAAAAGTACCACACGGTGCCATTCGGTTTTCTCTCTCATCTCACCGGTTTGCTTGTCACGCCAGCTCTCAGACGTTGCCAGAGTAATGTTTGCGACTGCACCGCCATTCGGCATATAGCGAACTTCCGGGTCCTGCCCCAAATTACCCACTAAAATAACTTTGTTTACGCCTCTGCTGGCCATTGGGAATACTCCTGATGAAATGAATTTTGCTAAAAACGAACTTCTCTAATTATAAACAAAGTAGTTTACCATGCGAGGATTAAGTTTAAACATAGTACCGTTATATTATACTTTGCGAAGCGTATCGTACTTTACATTGTCATGGTTTCAGCATGATTTCCCGTTAAATACTGTATATCCATTCAGCAATGTTTGTGCAATAATAACGCGTTTACAAATTTTGCACTATCAATAATCTGGGAAATGGTATATGGATAACATCGAAGTTCGGGGCGCCCGCACCCATAATCTCAAAAATATCAATTTGATAATTCCCCGTGACAAGCTGATAGTCATTACCGGACTATCTGGCTCTGGCAAGTCATCGCTGGCTTTCGATACCCTGTATGCGGAAGGTCAGCGTCGCTATGTTGAATCGCTCTCTGCGTATGCCCGCCAGTTTTTGTCATTGATGGAAAAGCCCGATGTCGACCATATTGAGGGGTTATCCCCCGCCATTTCTATTGAGCAAAAGTCTACTTCCCATAACCCGCGTTCTACGGTCGGGACGATTACTGAAATTCACGATTATCTCCGTCTGCTGTTCGCACGTGTGGGTGAGCCACGTTGTCCCGACCACGATATCACGCTGGCAGCACAAACTATCAGCCAGATGGTCGATAATGTTCTGGCATTGCCGGAAGGCCAACGCTTGATGTTGCTGGCTCCTGTCGTCAAAGAACGCAAAGGTGAACACACCAAGCTGTTGGATAATCTCGCTGCACAAGGCTATATCCGTGCCCGTATTGATGGTGAAGTGTGTGATCTTTCTGATCCACCCAAACTCGAATTGCAGAAAAAACATACTATTGAAGTGGTTGTCGATCGCTTCAAAGTACGTGCTGACCTCGCTCCGCGACTGGCAGAATCATTCGAAACTGCGTTGGAGCTTTCCGGTGGCACGGCTGTGATTGCTAATATGGATGATGGGCAAGCCGAAGAATTGGTCTTCTCTGCCAATTTTGCCTGTTCAATTTGTGGCTATAGCATGAGCGAGCTGGAACCACGCCTGTTTTCTTTCAACAATCCCGCTGGTGCTTGCCCAACTTGTGACGGCTTAGGGGTTCAGCAATTTTTCGATCCTGATCGTGTTGTTCAGAATGAAGATATTTCCCTTGCAGGGGGCGCTATTCGTGGTTGGGATCGCCGTAATTTCTATTACTTCCAAATGCTGAGATCATTGGCAGAACACTATAAATTTGATATTGAAGCACCATTCAACCAGTTAAGCCCAACCATTCGAAAAGTAGTTTTATTCGGCTCAGACAAAGAATCTATTGAATTTAAATACACCAATGACCGTGGCGATGTCACCGTTCGTCATCATCCTTTTGAAGGTGTTCTGCATAATATGGAACGCCGCTACAAAGAGACTGAATCCAGCGCAGTACGGGAAGAGTTGGCAAAATATATCAGCAATCGTTCTTGCGTTTCCTGTGAAGGGACCCGATTGCGCAAAGAAGCACGTTTTGTCTTTATCGAAAATACTACGCTGCCGCAGATTTCAGATTTCAGCATCGGTCATGCGATGGAGTTTTTCCAAAATATCAAACTGAGTGGACAACGTGCGAAAATTGCTGAAAAAGTTCTGAAAGAGATCCACGATCGCCTGACATTTTTGGTCAATGTCGGTCTGAATTATCTGACGCTTTCCCGATCAGCAGAAACCCTTTCGGGCGGCGAAGCTCAACGTATCCGTTTAGCCAGCCAAATTGGCGCCGGCCTTGTCGGTGTAATGTATGTGCTGGATGAGCCTTCCATTGGTCTGCACCAACGGGATAATGAGCGTTTGCTGGAAACCTTGCTTCATCTGCGCAATCTGGGTAATACCGTTATCGTAGTCGAACATGATGAAGATGCCATCCGGGCGGCTGACCATATTATCGATATCGGGCCTGGAGCGGGTGTACATGGCGGCGAGATTGTTGCCGAAGGAACGATCACCGATATCATGGAAAGCAAGAAATCGCTCACAGGAAAATTCCTGAGCGGTGAACGCCAAATTGCGATCCCCAACCAGCGTGTACCAGCCGATCCAGACAAGATGCTGAAATTGATTGGTGCAAAAGGCAATAACCTGAAAAAAGTGACATTAAAATTGCCTGTTGGCCTGTTTACCTGTATCACCGGTGTTTCGGGTTCAGGTAAATCGACGCTGATCAACGATACGTTGTTCCCTATCGCACAGCGTCAGTTGAACGGAGCAACAAACATTAGCCCGGCGCCTTATATCGATATTCAAGGACTTGAGTATTTTGACAAGGTGATCGATATCGACCAAAGCCCGATCGGCAGAACACCTCGTTCAAACCCTGCGACTTATACTGGCGTATTTACACCGGTAAGGGAGTTATTTGCCGGCGTACCTGAATCCCGTGCTCGTGGTTATACTCCGGGGCGTTTCAGTTTCAACGTTAAGGGCGGACGCTGTGAGGCCTGTCAAGGCGATGGTGTAATTAAGGTTGAGATGCACTTCTTACCTGATGTTTATGTACCTTGCGATCAGTGTAAGGGCAAACGTTACAACCGCGAAACGCTGGAAGTCAAATATAAGGGTAGGAATATTAATGAAGTGCTGAATATGACGATTGAAGAAGCCCGGGAGTTTTTCGATGCAGTTCCAGCACTTGCCCGTAAACTGCAAACCTTGATAGATGTCGGTCTTTCCTATATTCGTCTGGGGCAATCTGCAACAACACTTTCTGGCGGAGAAGCTCAGCGGGTAAAACTGGCACGGGAATTATCTAAAAGAGGTACAGGCCAAACGCTGTATATTCTTGATGAACCAACAACTGGTTTGCATTTCGCAGATATTCAACAGCTACTGTCCGTTTTGCATCAATTGCGGGATCAGGGAAACACCATCGTCGTCATTGAGCACAATCTGGATGTCATCAAAACCGCTGACTGGATTGTCGATCTTGGTCCTGAAGGTGGCAGTGGTGGTGGTGAAATACTGGTATCAGGAACACCAGAAGAAGTTGCTAAGTGTCAGAAATCTCACACTGCTCGTTTTTTAAAGCCAATACTTGAACGTGATTAGTTTACTTCCTTAATTAAAATAATTTACTATCCTCCCCACATGGTGGGGAGTTTTTATCTGCCTTCAACCAAATTGTTGGCCAACAAAACCCCCATAAGTGCAAAAAAATATTTTTTGTAGCCAATCCGGACGAAATAACCTTTCGTGAATCAATATCGTATTGTTGATCTAATATTATTACTAATCACACCTTTCACGTATTAATGCCATAATGGCATAACATATGCTTTAAATTCATAATGGAGATTAAACATGTATATGTTTTTACCGTTCTTAGTCGCATTGGTTATCATTGCCACCGTCATAACAGGCAAAAAAAAGCTGACGTATGCACTTTGGTTCGCTTTATTCATCATCACGATATTTTGGTTTAAATATCATGCCACTGATGCACTGAATCTTTCTTTCTGAATCGGAGGCCACAATGAATAATACAATGTCAGCACCACGTAATATAAACCTAGCGATGGCCTTGAATATCCTTGGTCTGTTCGGTATCAGTGTAGTTTTAATAGTCGCGTTTTATTACCAATTAGCACGTTTTGAACTTCCTTGCCCATTATGCTTATTGCAACGCGCGGGCATCATCATGATTGGTTTCGGATTTTTATTTAATATTTATTTTGGCATAAAAAATGGTCATTATAGCCTCTCAATACTTGGCTGTATTGTGACTGGGTTCGTTGCCATGCGTCAGGTTTCCCTTCATATCCTGCCGGGTGATACAGGATATGGTTCAACGTTCTTCGGATTACATTTTTATACCTGGGCTGCAATCCTATCTATTCTGACCATTATTGCCATCGCAGTTATCATGCCTCTGAAATCCGGCAATGCTGATACGGCGAGATACGCCCCACCAACATTAGGCAAAATTGCCATGGGTTTGTTCGCATTGTTGATCGCGGCTAATCTGGTTTCTACCATATTGGAATGTGGCGGCGGACAATGTGACGACAACCCAACGTTCTATCAATTACTGCAAAAATAATCCTTTCATATTAAAACGATAAGAATAGTAAGGCTGCGGTATTTCAGCAGCCTTCTAATTTTGACAAAACTCGCAGAAATACTTTTCGAGATTATCAGTTCAACATCACAGAATCGATAAAATAGCAGACTTCATGTGCTTCTTCAGGCACAGGAACCTCCAGTTTATCAAGCATCCGATCCATCACCTTATCCGGTACCACATATTGGCGATTACTGTTCTGCTGACGCCAGCACTTATAATCTTGTTCAATATAAACAATCCGCACCCTGGCGTTATAACTCACAAACAATTTGATCAATTGCTGACGCATTTGTCCCGTCAAGTTAGTCGCATTCCAGATAAAATCTTGCCTGCTGCGTAGTTTTTCTCTGGCCTGCTGTTTTGCTTGCTGTACGACCCAACCATTAGCATTTTTATCTTCCGGATTAATTTGGTGCGCACGACGAATCGCGTCCAGACTGATCACTGATATCCCCTTACCATACTGTTGGATAAAGTGGTCTTTACCCATACCCGGCAATCCGCACAACAATGTCACTTGGCTACCGTAATCATCATAAGGTTGATAGTCTGGATGTTCGCTGTCAGTGGAAAAGTAATGAAATCGTGCTTCACCAGATGAAAATACCCGGGGCTTACGCCAGCAATCTTGCTCACGGCAATAAAGTTCAAACAGCTCAATACGCTCAAGTAACTCTTGCGAATCGTGACATGTGCGCCCCAATACATCGGCTTTTGCCAGTAAAGTCAGCAAATAAGTATCAACACGCAATGAAGCTGCCAATAATGCCTTTTGTGGGTTGGGCTTTTCCATTAACCACAAGGGCAATCCATGAAAACGTACAAGCGCAGCAATTTGTTCCCTTATTACAAATGGGGTAGGTATTTGCTGAAACAAAATTTGTCTGGTCGACAACTCCCCTTTACGGGCATGCCCCGGAGAAATAATCCGTCCGTCCCAATCCACCCGCGTCGTGCTGCGTTTCTCCACATCATGTAACAGCGCTGCCGTCCAGAGAATTTCCTGTTCTTCCGCCGTCAATAAAGAATATCCCGGCAATTGTTCCAATGCAGACAATACCATTTGGGTATGGATCGCAACATCACCTTCCGCATGATGAATGGGATCTTGTTGAACCCCATCCATATCAGCGATAAAAGAGAAAGCAGAGGATAGGTCGTCCCACGATTTATTGTGGCTGAATAACCAACTCATTTCCTTCCTCCTTCCGTACTGCATTTATTCGAATTAGAAAGATGTTCGAAATATAGAGGTGCTCTTTGCCAGTTTCTCTTCCAATGGATATCTGTTTTGACATGACTTTTTCGCACATATTTGAAGACATGATGTGGAAAATCAGTCACCAAATACTCTCCCGTATCGCGGCTAACGATGCCTTCCATTGAACATAGTTTTTTGTTCTGTGTATCCCATGAGGAAAAACAACTTCCCTGCTTTGCCGTTTCAATAATGTTTTGCATAAATGCCGATTCACTCCTTATTTCAGGAATGTTTATTTCAGGCACAGCCGGAAAATCAAATAATGCCGCATAGAATTTGACTTCTTCCCAACTGAGCCAGATATCTTTAATACGCACAGCAAATACGAAGAAATATTCTTCAAGATGGCGATATTCAATGGAGTGAGTGGCATAAAGGTTTTCACCAAAGATCTCAATATCACCTAAGTCACCTTTCAGCAATTGCCAACGCTGGCGAATTTGTTGAGTCCATGCCGATTGCGTTGGTGCGGCATGCGAACGGGCAAATACACCATATTTATTCAGGCAATTATTTTCGCCGTCCAGCTTTTCAGTGTGAACAAGCTGCTTAATGTTTTGTATATCCTGCCACCAATGATGATTGATGCGATCGTCACTGGTCGTGCCTGGCGAGAACGGGTAATGGAACGTTCTACCATACTTTCTTGATTGCATATCCATAATGCTTTGACTCTTTTAATAATTATCGCAATAAAAACGCAATAGCGCCTTTATGGGTCACGTATTCAATCCGTTGATGGTGGTATATAATTCCCCTTTTTTCGGAGAAATTAAATGGCGATGATTGAAGTAAAATGTCGATTTTGCCAACGAACAGAATTCGTCAAAAAGCACGGTAAAGG
>NZ_NKHR01000034.1:18081-25803 GCF_014467285.1 Xenorhabdus sp. PB62.4
CTGAAAATACACACCTCGTCGGGAAAAGTTTCACGCAACGTATCGAGCGTGAAAATCTTACACTTCGCAACAGAATTAAACGATTGAATCGTAAAACACTCGGCTATTCAAAATCCCCTGAGATGCATGACAAAGTTATCGGGACTTTTATTGAAAGAGAATACTATCTTTAAAGCAGAGCAACGGATTGAATACATGACCCCTTTATGGGTTAATGTTCATCTTAATAACTGATGAAAGAGCTCAAGATTGGGTATTACATTTTCTTTATTTCCATTCAGTTAATCTTTTGGCTTTAAAAGATTAAGTTAAATATTCAAATGAATTAGGTACTAAGGTGAAAGAGAAGTGTTAAAAATTCAGTTGGTCACTATATAGTAAACCATCATTAATTGACATAGCGAACAAACTTCAAGCAAAAATAACCAATAAAAATCTTCTACTTTGGGCTATAACAGAGATATCTGTGATATAGAAACTCATTTTACCTCGTTATACGGGATATTCTTTACCTTTCTATAAGTTATACTGGCTTGATTCACGTACTTGGTAAAACTTCCCCCGCCCACCATGAGAACAGGGGAGTTATGAATCTTACCGACAATAAAAATTACTGGCTCACCGCAGCAAATGCCTCTGCGATGCGTTGTACGTTATGATGATTCACGCCCGCCATGCAAACACGACCAGAACCGACCAGATAGACACCAAATTCTTCACGCAGTTGATCAACCTGTTCCTGGCTGAATCCGGTATAACTGAACATACCGCGTTGTTTCAGCAAGTGATCAAAGCCTTTCTCTGGCAAGGATTTTTTCAATGCGTTGACCAACACTGTCCGCATTTCCCGAATACGCAAGCGCATCTGTTCAACTTCTTCCAGCCACTGCGTTTTTAATTCAGGGGTACTTAATACTCTTGCGACAACCTGAGCACCAAAATTTGGCGGGCTGGAATAAATGCGTCGCACGCTCGCTTTTAATTGACCTAAGATATGTTCAGTTACTTTTGCATCATCACCAATAACGGATAGGCCACCAACACGCTCACCATACAGCGAAAATATTTTTGAGAATGAATTGCTGACCAAACAAGGTAATTCGGCATTTGCCATCGCTCGAATTGCATAAGCATCTTCTTCCATGCCATCTGCAAGTCCCTGATAAGCAATATCGAGGAAAGGAATCAACGCCTTCTCTTTGGCAACTTGCACTACCTGATCCCATTGGTCATTGTTTAAATCAGAACCCGTTGGATTATGGCAGCAAGGATGCATCAGAATAATGCTTTTTGCGGGCAGTTGCTTAAATGTTGCCAACATTTCGTCAAATTTTACCCCTTTAGTTTTATCATCAAAATAGGGGTAATAATTCACTTTGATCCCTGCACCAGCAAAAATAGCGGCATGGTTTTCCCATGTTGGATCACTACACCACACTTCAGAATCAGGGAAATAACGGTGTAAAAAATCAGCTCCCACTTTTAATGCGCCTGAACCGCCCACGGTTTGAATGGTCGCAACACGTTTCTGATTTAATAAGGGGTGATCTTTACCGAACAACAATTCCTGAATTGCCGCACGATAGGCAAGTAATCCTTCCATTGGGAGATAAAGAGAAGCAGATGATGGCAGAGCACACATTTGTTCCTCAGCAGCGGCAACAGCCTGCAATTGTGGAATTATGCCTTGTTCATTGTAGTAGAGCCCAATGCTCAAATTAATTTTTTCTTCACGGGGATCGCTATTAAATTTTTCCATCAACGACAGGATAGGATCGCCTGCATACGCATCAACATTCTGGAACACTTTTCATACTCCCTGTTATTGAATATACCCGTCGTCTTCTAAGTTGCAGTTTTATTGAGCTGAATTATTCGCCCCAGACACCGTAGTTATAAAAATAGTTATAAACATAGAGTTAGCTATGCGCCTGTGGATTCATTCCCTCGCCGTCGCGCTACATCTTAAAATCCAGTGGGTATATATAAGAAAATGTACTGACAGACAATATAACTTACCGAATTATTCGTCTAGATATTCCATCGCAACACGTGAAGTCAGTTTCGTAATCAACTCATAAGCACTAATCCCTGAATGTTGGGCTATTTTTTCAACTAACAGGGCATTTCCCCAAAGGGTAACTTCATCGCCTACTTTATCCTGACACTCTGGCCCTAAGTCCACGGTAATCATATCCATGGAAACACGCCCAACAAGTGGTACTTCCCGGCCATTAATAAATACTGGCGTACCCGCAGGTGCGCTACGGGGATAACCATCACCATATCCCATCGCCACAACACCAAGATAAGTATCGCGTTCACTATTCCACGTACCACCATATCCTACTGATTCACCCGCCTTATGTTTACGCACGGCAATCAAACTGGATTTTAGTGTCATTGCAGGAATTAAGTTGAAATCGGCTGCTGTTTTACCCTCTATCGGCGAAGCTCCGTACATCATGATACCAGGGCGAACCCAATCCAAATGGGCTTGTGGCCACAATAAAATGCCACCTGATGCGGCAATGGATTTTTCACCAGATTTATCCGCAACAAATGCCATAAAGCAATCAATTTGATGTTGGGTAGTTTCTACGGTAGGTTCATCTGCACGGCTGAAATGGCTGATGATATTCACGGGTTGTTCGACGTTATGGCAACGGCTCAGGCGTTGATAAAATTCTTCTGCTTCATCAATCCTGATTCCCAGACGGTGCATGCCTGTATCCAGTTTCATCCACACTTTAATCGGATGGGGCAATTCCGCCCGCTCTAATGCTTCGAGCTGCTCAATGCTGTGTACAATGGTTTCAATATGGTTAACAACCAGAACAGGTAAATCTGCCGCCTCAAAAAACCCCTCCAATAGCAAAATTGGCTTGACGATCCCTCCACTACGCAGAGCGAGAGCTTCCCCAATCCGGGCAACGCCGAAACAATCAGCGTCTTCCATTGTGTACGCAGTTTCTAATAAACCGTGTCCATAGGCGTTTGCTTTCACAACTGCAATCAGTTTACTGTCAGGAGCTTGTACTCTAACCTGTTGCAGATTATGTCGCAGAGCGCGGCGGTCGATAACAGCAGTTGCCGCTTTCATTTCGTCCCCTTTTTATGATGTTCCGATCAAGAGTGGTAATTAAAAGCCTATCCCCATTATTTGGACGCTGCTTATTTCAGGTCATTTGAATATGAACGATAGGCACCAGAGTTATTCGTCGCTATAGCTTGGCCCTGCATAGTTATCAAACCGTGACCATTGGCCATTAAATGTCAGCCTTACCGTCCCTATCGGGCCGTTACGCTGTTTACCAAGGATGATTTCTGCCACGCCTTTCAATTCACTGTTGTCGTGATAAACCTCATCACGATAGATAAACATGATCAAGTCAGCATCCTGTTCGATAGAGCCTGATTCACGCAGGTCGGAGTTAACCGGACGTTTATCCGCTCGCTGTTCCAAACTACGGTTAAGCTGGGAGAGCGCAACAACTGGCACTTGAAGCTCTTTTGCCAATGCTTTCAATGAGCGTGATATTTCCGCAATTTCCAGTGTCCGGTTATCAGATAAAGAAGGTACTCGCATCAATTGCAGGTAGTCGATCATAATCAAACTAAGCCCGCCATGCTCACGGAAAATCCGTCGCGCACGGGAACGCACTTCTGTCGGCGTCAAACCGGATGAATCATCGATATACATATTACGTTTTTCCAGCAAAATCCCCATGGTACTGGAAATCCGTGCCCAATCTTCATCATCGAGCTGACCGGTACGAATGCGCGTTTGATCCACGCGAGAAAGGGATGCCAACATACGCATCATGATCTGATTACCGGGCATCTCAAGGCTGAAGATCAGGACTGGCTTATCCTGCATCATCGCTGCGTTCTCACACAGGTTCATCGCAAAGGTGGTTTTACCCATTGAAGGACGCGCTGCCACAATAATGAGATCTGATTTTTGCAAACCAGCCGTCTTTTTATCCAGATCCTGATAACCTGTAGAGACGCCTGTCACACCATCATGCGGACGCTGATAGAGTTGTTCAATTCTCTCAACGGTTTCTTCAAGGATCTGTTCAATACCTTTCGGGCCTTCATCTTTATTCGCCCGGTTTTCTGCAATCTGGAATACCCGTGATTCAGCCAGATCCAAGAGCTCTTCGCTAGTCCGCCCCTGCGGATCGTAACCCGCATCTGCAATTTCATTTGCCACCGCGATCATATCGCGCACTACCGCACGTTCGCGGACAATATCGGCATAAGCATTGATATTCGCAGCACTTGGGGTGTTTTTTGACAACTCTGCCAGATAGGCGAATCCTCCTACCTTATCGAGCTCGCCATTCTGTTCAAGAGATTCCGATAATGTAATCAGGTCGATAGGTTTACCCGTTTCGAGTAAACGCTGCATTTCAGAAAAAATACGTCGGTGGGGTCGGCTGAAAAAATCATTGCTGGTAACCCGCTCAGAAACATTGTCCCAACGTTCATTATCCAGCATCAAACCGCCCAATACGGATTGCTCTGCTTCCAAAGAGTGTGGTGGAAGTTTCAGCCCTTCCACTTGGCGATCTTTTGGTTCAGCCATACTGTTGTTCGTTGGTTTTTTTCCAGCCATGTATACCGCGTCAATCCACTAAACAAAAAACGAAATAGCGCATCAGTATACGCCATGAAAACAGCCTTGAGTAATTATAGATAGTCTATACTCGCAATTTAAACACAACCAATTGATATTGAATAAATAACCCTCATTTTTAACGAATTTGTTCTTGTTTATTTATATAATTGTTTATACATAGAACACTGAACAAATCTATAAACAAAGCATAAGATAAAAACAATGCAAAAGAAAAGAAAGAATGAGAGTGAATGTGTGAACAATAAAACGTGGTCAGTACGTTTAACGTTCCCAAACTATAAGGGTTGCGTGTATTCAGTTGAAAACTATTAAAGTAACAACTACGAATATTACTGCTAGTGAGAAGATACCCCGTTACGGCTATCTTCCCGATGATTTTCAAATGGAACCGATTATTTTTATGATTTATCCCGAACCTTGCGTTCAATCAATTCACCATACGAATCAAAATAGCGACTCGGCCAGATTTCAGATGGGTGTATTTCGAGATAGTTAGCTATGATCCATTCGCCTTTCGGCCACGGTCTGCTGAGAGTATTTGCCAATGTAGATGAACTGAGGCCAGATTGACAAGAAACAGCCGCTAAGGTTGTACCGCGTTTACGTAATGCGGCGATGATATCGGCTTGATGCCAGTCATTTTTAACATTATTCATTCCTGCTACCCCTTCCATTAATTGAGAAATTGATGGTGGCGATTCAGACAGGGTTCGCAGTACCGGAACATACCCATCCGGCGAGGACGAAGCCTCCCCTATCAGAACCGCCATTGAATAGGCGATAGCAGACACACTGGTAGAAAGTTCCTACCAGTGGGGTATGTTTACAAGGCTGCGAAACCCTGACCACTGGATTTTGCCAATGGCGGGGGTACGTTAACTGATTGGTTTATCGGACTCAATAATCGAACCAGTAAAAACCGCTTACCTTTTTGCGTTATATATCATCAAACGCTTTTAGTCGCTATTGTTCACTTAAGGTAAAGGCCAAAGATCATTAGAGACACGATATATAGGCCAATACACTAAATGCTCTGACCTTGTGAAAAGAAGTTGTGACTGAATCTATTAGAAGATTTGAGAGATAGCTAACTGGTATTTTCTACGCTTATTGTGTGACGTCCGTGTCCAGATGCCGGAAGACCTAAATTTGGAATCATCGACAACAATCCACAGAAAAGAAAGATTAAACCTGTAATTATTCACTCTTAGCAGTAGGCATTTGTACCCGAACAGAAACAAATCTACCATCAGGGATATCAATTAAATCACCGTCAGAATAACCTTCCCGCACATTTCTAGCAAAAATAGGTACATCAGAGTGTTCACGGTGATAGATCATTATTTTAATTGAACTATCGGAAAGTATCTCATAGTCTACCCAAATTAAAGGTAATTTATTTCTACACAACGGTATTTCAATTCCATTACTTAACCCTCCCCATTCGGCGTTAGTCTCAATATTTAAGACGCCGTTAATAAGATAAATTCCTTTCGATATATGTTCGACAGTTGCACCTTCTGATTCAGTGTTTGTTTCGAATTTACCATTACTCCAAATATTGACGGTTGGTGAAGAATGCTGAAGGAAACCATTACTATCGATCATAGTATTAGATGTCGTTCTAATATATTCCCATTTATTCCATTGCTTAGGCATATCTGCATTGAAAGAACGATAAGCTATAGCTCCTGTTCTCCAATATTCCGTCATTAGTTGGAAACTGTATCTTCCCAAACCTGAAATGTGAATTCCTGAACCAGTGATATTTGCAGAATTATTCCCATCAGAGTATCCAAAGAAAGTTTGATTAATAGGAATATTATTATAATCATTATCAGGTATATTGTTATTCCCCCCTTCTGGAGAATTAACAATCGCTTTTCGTGAAACTAAACAATCATAAATATATTCTTGACTATCGTTCCCACCTGCAAATTTGACACCATCACCATTAAATGCCACTGATAAATTTGCCCATGTATCATTAGAGAACGATTTGAAAGAAACACCATATTGATGTGTAAAAGAATTTATACCATCATTTCGATATATTTTAGATGGGCCTTTATTTCTGAGCCAACTCAGCATCTGAGTATAGTCCGATATTCCAATACGCTCACCCTCCCCTCCAAATCCAAACTCACCTCTTTGTAAAGCGTTTTTTGCTAAGTTTACTGTGGCAGTTAGTCCAATATTTTCCACAAACGCCTCTTTATTCGGAATATCGGCTCCATTCTGTTTCTTCTCCAAATAGAGATTGGAATTGTTACTGAGGGCGTTTTGGTTAGCTGTATTGGCTAGATCATATGCTTTTTTAACAGCTTTAGAGGTTGCAACGGTTATCTCACTGTCATTGTCTATTGCATTACTTAACGTAACAAATCCCGGTTCTGCTTGAGTTGCATATGGATGATTACGGCTTGCCGCGTGTTCTGCAATGGCTTCTTTGATTGAATCTTTGACATATTCTGGCGTTGTAACAATCACGAGATTGCTATCTTCTGAGACAGATACATCAGGCTTTTTATCTTGCATAATTTATTCCCTCATTTAATCAACAATACACATTGCTAAATAACATGAAGGCGGTGGGAGACTTCTCCGCCAGTGAACATCAATAAATTGGTTCATCAATATTGGAGAGTACGGATTGATTTAATTCAGTGGATGAATTGCATGTTTTGTTGGCAGGATGACATAAAATAACAGATGGTAAATTAATAAAATTTATCCAGTGACTGATAAATTTAGTGAAATAAAGGTGAGGTATCTCACCTTTTGAGCATTTGATTTTATTAAACCCCATCAAAGATATCCAGTTTCTGCTGCTGTTCTTCACTCAAGTTAAACGCAAAGTCTTCATGCTCCACCTGCCATGTGCCGAAGCTCATCAGGAACGCAATCGCAGGGTCGATTTTATTCGCAGGGCGGGATTCCACTTTGTATTAAGTTTAATCAAATATAAGCTGACTACGGAATTCCGCTGACCACATTGCTCTTCGGCGTTTAGCGGCCTGACTGTCCTTTATACTGGTATTTTGTTTAATCACATTTAATGCAATTCGATTAAA
>NZ_NKHR01000035.1:0-21159 GCF_014467285.1 Xenorhabdus sp. PB62.4
AGCACTAACTGTGCTGATTCCAATTTAAATTCGGGGCTGAAACTTCTTTTCATTATGTCACCTGTTGAATTATCGAAGTGAGAATATCACCTCTATAACGGTGACCAAAATCATTGAACCACATCAATATTGACTGGCTGGGCAGTCGCACCTTCTTATCCGGCGATTACCGGACGCTGCAATCCCGAATGCCCAGGGTACTATTTCCGTGGAATGAAAGCCGGGACAGTGGCCGGCCCAATACCGGGCAGGGCGGTTATCCCACCTGTCAGGCCTGGTGGTCAACCCCTAAAACCGGACTGAAGGCCAGGGTATTGGCCGAGGCTGATCCGGGATTGTGGTTGCGTCTGTCGGCAGCCCTCAAAATGCTGGGCAAAGAAACCCGTGAATATCAAGAAGCGGTGATCCGCCGTTTAGTCAGCCCCGTTAACTTGACAATGTCTCAGGACGGCTATGTGTATGCGGGGTATGGCGGCAATGCCGATTTTACGGTCTGGGACAGATCAAATCGAGTGGGGTCTTCTGCGGGGACTCTGCTGGGGGGATTCCTCAGCATGCCGGCGTTTGATGCGGTGCGTCAGGCTTTGCCGATGATACAGGCGGTGATCCTGATGGCGTTGTATATCCTGATCCCGTTGATCCTGCTGTTTGCCACCTATGAATTTAAGACGGTACTCACACTGACGTTCGCCCTGTTTGCGTTGAATTTCCTGACCTTTTGGTGGGAAACTGCCCGCTGGCTGGACAGCTATTTACTGGATGCCCTGTATGGCTCAGACACCCACAGCCTGTTGAATCTGGCGGGATTTCAGAACACCTCGGATGATTTGATTATGGGGCTGGTGATGGGCACGCTGTTTATTGTGTTGCCGATGGTCTGGCTGGGGGCACTGGTCTGGGCGGGTGTGCGGATGGGCGATATGGCGGGCATGATGAGCCAGGGCGTGGGACAGGTCAGGCAGTCTGCCGGCTTGTTCGGGCAAATGGTGATGCAAAAGATGTTGTCGAAGGGAAAGTAACAGCATAAGGGAGCAGATACTATTTATAACCTACCGCGTCTTGTGTGGGAAAAGTTACCTTCACTTTTTTGTAACTTGGTATTTGGTGAGCACCGTCTCATGAAATTTACTAAGTAACGTTATAGTATCTTGCCAGCTCAAACAAGCGTCAGTGATAGATTGCCCATAAACTAAAGGCTTGCTCAACGGTTGATTACCCTCTTTAATAAAGCTCTCAACCATCACTCCTCTTATGGATACAGAGCCTTTTTCTATTTGTTGGCATACAGATTCAGCTACTATTAATTGCTGTTTATGATTTTTCTGACTGTTACCATGGCTCAAATCTATCATAACACTTTGGTTAATACATTGTTTTTTTAGTGTTTCATTAAGCTGTATAATGTCAAGCTCATGATAATTGGGAGCCTTCCCACCCCGAAGAATTATGTGCACATGCTGATTACCTGGTGTAGATACCAGTGATAGTTGACCAAAATTGTTAATGGTACAAGTTACGTGCGAGTGTCTGGCCGTTTTAATGGCATCTATAGCCACTTGAATGTTACCATCGGTGCTATTCTTAAAACCAACAGCATAGGGTAACCCAGATACAAGCTCTCGGTGTGGTTGTGATTCTGTTGTTCTTGCACCTATAGCTGCCCAACTAATTAAATCAGAGTAATAAGGGTATAAATATGGATTGAGAATTTCTGTAGCTGTAGCTATTCCCAGTTGATTGATTTTATAAAGAAGCTCTCGCGAGCGGTATAAACCTTCTGCATAGTGAGCTGAACCATCTAAATTGGGATCAGAAATAAAGCCCTTCCATCCTAACGTTGTTCTAGGTTTTTCTAAGTAGGTTCTCATTACGATAAATAATGAGTCTTGGTATTGTTGCATTATATTTTTTAATCGCCATGCATAATCTAGGCACGCTTCTTCATCATGGACAGAGCAGGGACCAATAATTACTAATAACCGTTCATCTTTTCCCGTTAAAATTTTTTTAATGATTTCTCTGCTATTGTTAATATGTAATATAACTTTATTATTAAGTTTTATTTTATAAAGTAGTTGGTTAGGAATAGGCAAGTTTGGTAAGAATCTAAAATAATGCGAATTCATATATAACCTCTGAAAATATGTTTAGTTAATATCGTTATTGTTGCTTTTATAATATTATTAAATATAAAGTATTGTTAATATTTCCATACGGGATGAAGGTTAAAAATAATTTATCATTTGTGGTATATGAAAACCTACAATGTAATAACCACAGTGGCAGGAGAAATATACTATAACTATATTTATTAAGAATGTTATAGTAAATATTATTTAAATGTAAATTAATTTAATTATGAAAAACAAAAAATGCAACAGATGTCTCAATTAATTTGAGTTATAGACATTGAAAGAAAAAGTTTAATGATAATTTAGAAAAACAACCAAAATATTAATGGTTTTCAATTTGTTAATTGTTTTTCTTTTGTTGTCAAAATTAATTTTTGGTATAAACATGCTAATGATAAATAGTGATTGTTTTTGTGTGGGTAAGTCAATTGCCTTATAACTTTATTCTTTAAAACTGCTTTTAATTTATAGAAATAAGTCTATTAAGATAGTCGTGTTTAGCCTTAATTTTTCTTATTGATTTTTTTAGATATAACGTCTTAGTGTGTTTTCTATATTGTGATTATGATTTAATATATGAGTATTAAAATTAAAAAGTTAAGTGAGCGCAGAGTTCGAGTTGATGTAAATTTATAAATTTAAAAATGTTGTAGTTATAATGTTTATGTATTGTTGAAAAATGCCATGGTATAAAATATAAAGAGAGATTAGATACTATATATGACAGTTGCGAGAAATAATATTGTTTTGAATGGATGCATAAGTCTTGTTTTATACTAAATTTTGAATTTTAATGCTTAATTTTTTAGTGCTTAGATTTTTTATATTGTTTTGATTTTATTATTAATATGGTTAATTCATTATAGAATATACAATGAAATAAATATTTATTAAAAAAGAATAATAACTCTGGTTTTTATATGTATATATAACTTACTGTAATTGCTTGATATGTATTCAGAAAAAAGTTGAGGAGTATTCATTTGTTTACCCATAATGTATGAACACTCTCTATCTATTGAAAGATGAAGCACGCCTCGTTTCTAAGCAAATATAAGAAAGGTAAACACAGTATTAATTTACTGTGAATGTCTTTTCCACTGGTTAATAAGTGGTTTTGAGGAGTGAAGTGAATATGTCAAAAAAAATATTTCCTATTTTATCTGATAGAGAAACCACAGAATGGTTGAGGGTAATGCAAACGTTGACAAATGTTCCCCTAAATCTAAGTGCTGAGGCGAAAGCTGTGGTTGCTCATGCATTTTATTCGGGATTTTTACAAGAAGTATCCACGATCATAAAACTGAAGGGGAGACTCTTGGATAAAGAATTTTTGCGTGAACTTGTGGTCGCTGGATGGGGTGAAAAAATAGAGCAATATATTGATATTAAAGCAATTGAAAGTCATGAGGTAACAGATCATGAAGTCTTGCGGCTGACACAATTAGCAGTTAGATCCGGAACAGTACTATTCGCGATGTACAACGTATTGAGGGGGGATTACCAGCACTGTTGTCTTTCTATACATCATGCGCTTGCGGATGAACATACCCTTATGATCGTTAGTGATCTAGTACAGATGGCATATGCAGGAAAGATAGAGTTAGCGCTACACAATATGAAACAAGGTCGGCAGCTCTATTGTAGTTATGTGGAGCGCCAACTTATGGCAGCAAAAGACGATCATCGAGTACTACTAGAAGAGATATGTGATCATCCAATGATACCTGTGCGGCTGTCAGGAATAGGGAGATTAGCGTGGAATACGCGAGTGGAGCGGATAAGTCTACACCGCATAGTTCAAACTGAGAACATTAATAAGGAACAGCAACTTATAGAAATAGTTCTTGAGGTGCTACGTAATACAACAGATGTGGTACAGGAAGGGAACACGGTATGTTCATCGCGTAGTTGGCGTTTACCACACGAATCAGGGGCTATCGGTATGATGACAGGGCTCTTTGCAATTCCTTTTGGGTGGACAAAATGCACTCCTAGCAAGCTGAAGACCAGCTTAGAGGCTTGTGCGCGATATAGCTCGGTTTTGCGTGAGGTGCTTACATGCTGTCGTGTGTCCGAGTTGTTTATCAATGGAGCCGCATCCCGTGGAATCCCTTCCTCTCAAGTTATAAGTTCTACATTTCCTGTGGGCATAGACATCAAACGAATAAATGCTTCAGAGATTCGATTGGAAATAGAGGGAGCATTTTGTAGTAGGGCTGCAGTAGACGACTTACTCAATGAACTAGCTTATGAACTTTCGGATAGAGAGAAGGAAATAAAATGATTGAAAATATTGAAATAAGTAAAAAAAAACTTGCCGACGAAATAGAGCGGATAGCTACTGTATTTTGTGATGTTCTTAAGATCGAGTCTGTTTCCACAAATGATAATTTCTTCAGACTTGGTGGTGACTCTTTTGATGCTATTCGTGTGGTATCACGGTTAGGGGGAAATTTACAGATCGTATCTCTTTTCGAAAATCCAACTGCAGGAGATTTAGCTAAGTATATCCTCTCTGAATCCATTAATCGTAGTGCGCGGCTTATTCCTCTATACGACGAGAATTCCTCCAATGGATCGATTGTAGTAATTGGAGTTCCATTTGGAGGAGGAGATCCTACAGCATATAAAGATCTATTTCGTGAAAATAGGGATGTGCGTGTATTTGGGGTGGATTTTGGTGATTTTGAAATCGGAGACTCATCAGATTTCTCTACACTGGTTAGTACACTCGTTAATGAGATTGAAAAAATTGATTCTAATCAATTCATTGTTTATGGACATTGTGCTGGCGCAGCACTGGCTGGCTGCCTAGCTTCAGCTACAGCATCTATGGTTACCTCTCTATCTCTTGTGGTTGCGGCATCAAATCCAATGGATGATCCTGATATGGCAATAAGCGAATACGAAAAAACTTCAGACCATACATGGAGCCAATATTTAAGATCTTTAGGTGCGTTTACCGGGCTGATTGATACGGAAATTGATGAGATGTTAATCCGAGGCAGAAGAGATCACTTAATCGCTGCGGAGGCATATAAAACTTTAGCACAGCACCCAGCTCGTGGGATACCCGCACTGGTACTGTTAGGTGATGCAGATCCTGCTACACCTAAGTTCAGTGACACAGTAGAAAAATGGAAAAATTTTATTGATGTTGTTGATTCAAAAAATTTAATCGGCGGTGGGCACTATTTTATGCGTACTCATTCTAGAGAAGTTGCAGACACAGTAATTTCATTTGCAACACGCAATAGAAAAAGAAGGTATACAGAATGATGGTCAATAATGAATTACTCCAAAACCAAGCTAGTCTACTACAAAGAGGTTTGGCGGATTTAGAAATACAAGATAAAGAACTTGCGAAGATCTTAGATGACGAAGTAAGGCGTCAACACCGAACATTGTCACTGGTCGCGTCTTGCTGTGCGGTTACTCCTCGAATTTTGGCAGCGTCAGCTTCTGCATTGGTCAATGTTACGGCAGAGGGAATTCCTGGTCGGCGGTATCATGCAGGATGTGAGAATGTTGATTTAGTCGAATCCTTAGCCATCAGAAGAGCGCAGGAGTTATTTGGTGCTCAATATGCCGGTGTGCAGTCGCATTCAGCATCAAGTGCAAATTATCAGGTGCTTTCAGCTTTACTTGAGCCTGGAGATACTTTGCTAGGAATGAGCCTTGATCATGGGGGGCATCTTACCCACGGTAGCCCCGTTACATTTTCGGGTACATATTACCGAGCAATTGGATATGGTACCACACCAGAAGGGCTTATAGATTATGACGAAGTGAGAAGGTTAGCTCATATCCATCATCCTCGTATAATTATCTGTGGTGCTACCGCTTATTCAAGAATTGTAGATTTTGAGCAGTTCAGAAAAATTGCCGATGAAACAGGAGCAATTTTGCTTGCTGACATTTCGCATATTGCGGGACTTGTTGCAACTGGACGACACCCTAGCCCAATCAATTCCGCACACATAACTACTACTTGTACTCATAAACAACTTGCAGGACCACGCGGTGGTTTGATTATGTCTGGACGTGATGCCAACGAAAAGGTTTTAGGCTTGAAAACAACCTTTGCACGTACTTTGGAACAAGCAGTATTCCCTCGAATGCAGGGAGCCCCAGCTGTCAATATGATTGCTGCGAAAGCAGCAGCTTTTGGCTATGCAATGTCGTCAGAGTTTGACGCTTATATGGAACGAATCCGAATCATAGCTGACACAATAGCAAGCGAATTTCAGAAGCATGGCTATGAAGTTATAGGGGGACGGACTGAGAACCACACAATTCTAATTCGTCTGTATGGTTCTATCACTGGTTCCATTGCTGAATCGGCGTTAGAACAATGTGGAATTATAGTTAACAAGAATCGAGTACCTGGAGAGACTCGTCCTTCATTCGTCACAAGTGGGTTACGTATTGGTACGGGATCCTTGGCACAACGCCATATAGACCAGCTAGGATGCGTTCAACTTGTTGATTTGTTTTGTCGGATATTGAATGCAGTGAAGCCGCTTGATGAGCATAAATTTGTGCTAGACCCCGCTATACATAAAGAGTTTCGTTCAGAGGCCGAGACATTATGCACAATGTATCCTTTAATCAATTACATGGAATATTAAATAACTGGATAACTAATTGATTAATATCTAGAAAATGTTATGTCGGTTATGAATTGGGTTAATGGATACTATGGAAAAGAATATGACGAATAAAATCAGGTATGTCGCTATTAATGGATCAGAGCGAATAGATGGAAACAATACGCAGGCTCTAGAATGGGCAAAACATTATCTGGAAAAGCAAGACATTATTCTAGATGTTTTCTCTTTAGCCAAATTTAAAATTGAACCATGTGGAGCGTGCGGAGACTGTAATTTTCGTAATGAGCCATGCGTACAAAATGATGATGCAGCACATGCAATTCACCTAATGGAAGCTAGTGATGGTGTTATTTTTGCATGTGCAGTGCATGGGTTTGGTGCAACCCCTTTAATGTCTGCTTTTTTAGAGCGTATTGGAACTGGTTTTTTGCGACATAATCGAACACTAACTAATAAGGTGGCTGGGGTAATGGTTACAGGGCGGAGGATGGGACATGTCGAAGTTTACAATCAAATGCTCCAATGTGCGCTCTTGAATCGAATGATTGTAGTTGGGTATGGTTTTCCAGCTATCTTGATGGGCGACAAAAAAGGTGAAGTGCTTAGAGATCAAGAAGGAATGGAGATGCTGCGTCGGATGCTCGACCGAATGGTATCGATGACTCAACTCATACGTGAATACGAACAGCTAACGGGACAAAAAGCATTACAGGTTTTAGAGCCTGGAGAGCGTCATCGTATGAATGAAAATGGTGAATTTTACGTCCCATCAAAGCTCGATATGTACTAGATAATGTTCACATACGGGCAGTATGGGAATGACGTATGCGGATTCTGCCATGTCACTTGTATGAGTTATGGGTATTTGTGCCTTCTTATTCTAATGTGATTTTAAGTGACTAACATCCTCCTAATGAGTGAGGGACACAGAAAAATGAAGCATAGCAAGATTAACTGGGATGGGATACCTAACAATTTTTTATCTGAATGGATTATATCGGAACATTTTGAGCGCTTTAAAGGAGCAACTGTAAAGGAAGTCGCTGAGGCTTATGTTGGTGTATATTCAACTCGTCCAACCAGTTGGCTAGCTTTTTTGACGCGCAATAATAATATTGCGCGAACAAAAGCTATTTCTATGGAAGCTGATCCTGGGTTAGTTCGGATACCAGGAATGCGACGCTCAAAGTTTTTACTCCCACAATCTTTGGCCGCAACGGTATTTAGTGCTACACGTTTGTCTTTGGCCAATCATGAGTGGCGGTTGCGTGATGTCGGCCTTACTTTGGCAGATTATAGGCAAATATTACCTGATCTTACGGAATTCACTACAAGTGCTCCTGTCCGCTTGCAAGATATTGGGAACGCTCTTGGATTAACTGGTTCTCAGGCTCGTGCGTGCGTCTCTGTTGCTACTTACGACGGCGTTTTAATTCGGATCCCTCCTCCAAATATTTGGTCTAACAGGTGGCTATATGCTGCTGCTCCTAGTGAACTGCTCCAAAGCAATGACACATTATTAACTAATGAATGGCTATTGCAGGGCATTGCTGTTCGTTACGTTGAACATTATGGGCCAGTCACAATCGATGACTTAGCTTGGTGGCTATCAGTTTCCAAGGAAAAGTCTCGTTGGCTTATGGAAAACTCTAGGGCGTGCGAGATAGGGGGAGGAATGTGGATAAGTATAACTAGGCAAAAGCTGTTTGAGCATTGTATTTCCAAAACAGCTCAGAAACTAAATACTGATGTGCGTTTTTTGCCTGCTTGGGATCCGTTGGTAATGGGGTATGCCCCTGGTTCAAGACAACGTATTTGTCTCGGGCTTGATCAAGTTGGTGGATACGATGCAGCGGGAAATGGTCTCCCAGTTGTTTTAATGGGAGCACGGGCTGTGGCTACCTGGGGTATGAAAGTTAATGGTTCCAAACGTTCTATTCAGATTGATCTCTCAAATGTTACAGGCAAGGAACAAGAAGATATTCAAAAAGCTGCCTCAATTTGGGCTAACCGAATCGGAGCATTCTACGATCCTAATAACCAAATAATTTACAATGGATAAGGTTGGATGACATGAAGAATGACATGATATTAACAGCACCTGAACTAAATAATAATCGGTTAGATAACAAGAAATTTGGGAAGTTTCCCCGTACTGCTCGGACAATATGGGATGCTTTTGAATGTTGTTCCACTGATCAACCAACATTGGTTGAACGGGTAGAAGAGGAAATTCTTTTACCTGATGGATTTGTTGCATCTGTCGATAGCCTTATTGTTATTGCTGCAATGTTGGGGTCTTTACTCAGCACTGAAGGAAAAATAACTATAGGAATATACTCTGATATTTCAGTAAATTATCTTGAAATTGATACGAATGAGCTATGTGGTGTTGATGATGTTCGTACCTATATTGCAGAGCTGCGTAAAATAACAGAGCTGACACAACCAAATGTTCTACCCCATGCTGCTGATATAGAGGTGGCTGATGGCCAAAATTCTCCACCTTTGGAATCATTAGTATGGCTTGTGGCAAAGAGAGATAAGTGTGTCCTGTCTGTGAGGAAAGATCGGATTGACCAAGCTGCTCGTGAACACTTACGAAAAGTTACACTCTTCGCATGTACACGGGTATTTCATCCTATAGCAATTCCTATGCCTGAGACTCTACCTACACGCCCTCTGTATGAATTAATTCTGCGTAATTCATTGATAGAAAATATATTTAATCACGTGCAGATGAGGCCATTAGCCTTGGCAATCGTGGATGATAATAATGGTAAGACTTTGACTTACGCCGAGCTTTGGAATTCTTCCAGCATGATAATACAGCAGGTGCGTAAGCAGACATCCCTCCAATGTTTACAGCCGAGGATTGCTCTTTTTCTAGAACGGGGTTGGCAACATTTGGCTTCAATTATTGCTGCCCAGAGAATGGGTGGAACTTGTGTATTAATAGATCCTGCTAACCCTAATGATTTGATATGTAACTTTCTTCAGGAATGTCTTCCCGACTCAGTGCTGACTACTGGCAGTATGGTAGAAAGGGCACGCAATCTCACAAGCTGTCCTATATTGGAAATAGGTGAAATAGGTAAAGAAGATATGCAGCTAACACAGATTGACTGGGAATGTGGTAATTGGATTGAAACGACCAATGAGGAGTGCTTCATTTCTGGTACCTCTGGAACGACAGGTCGACCCAAAGCTGTTTGTTTATCCTATCGTGGGATGGCTGCCACACTTGATGCAGTTATTAAATGTGCCGAGCTGGGGGAAAATTCACGAGGAACATGGTTGACATCACCGGGGTATGGAATGGTTGAGGTTGATCCTCTACCAGTGTTATATGCAGGTGGAACAGTATGTATTCCTTCATCTGAAATCTTACAGGATATAAGGCTACTAGCTCTTTGGTTTGTAAAGAACAATGTTACACATACACTAATAATGACATCTATTGCTGAAGCGTTTTGGGCTGGTGAATGGCAAACGAACCTGCACACTATGTTGATTGCTGGTGAGAGATGTAAACAATGGCCTCCTATTAATCTCAGCTACCAAGTATTCAATGTTTATGGTTCCGCAGAAGCTGCGGTGGTTTCGATTGGAAATTTGTCATCTCCTCGGCGTCACACTTTGTTGCCTTCTGTGGGACACGCAGTCGCTGGAGCAAATATGTATGTAGTTGATAATACAGGTCAAGAACTCCCAGCGAATTGTGTTGGAGAATTAGTTATTACCGGAGAAACTCTCTCTGTAGGCTATATCAATATTGAGGATACTAGGAAATCTTTCCATCCGAATATATTCGATGATACTTCAGCATTGCAATATCTCACTGGAGATCGAGCACGGATGAGTTTGGATGGCACCGTCGAAATTTTTGGGCGATTGGATTCGATCGTAAAAATTCGCGGACATAGGATAGATCTAATAGAAATAGAAATTTCTGCTCTTGAAGTCGTTGGAGTAGCAAAAGCTGCCGCAATTTGCTTCACCAACGATACTGGAATAACTCTAGTGCTATTTATTGAACCTGTCTTATACACTACGGGAAGCATGGATGTCATAGATACCGTACGTAAACATCTTAGTAAGAGGTTAAAACCCGCAGCTCAACCGAATCGAATAGTTGTTGATGTGCTACCAATGGGACGAAACGGTAAGGTGGACTATCGCGCTCTGAAGATATCTCCGGCTGAGCCAGATATGACGGATACTATTTTCTCTCCAAGCACGGAAATTGAAAATGTGTTGCGTTCCTGTTGGTTGAATTGGACGGGATGTAATGAGGCAACCCTTGAATCTAATTTCTTTAGCACTGGTGGAGATTCCTTACGAGCGATGAGAATGTTGGGCGAACTTGCTTGTAAGCATGGAATTCATATAGAGATGAGCGCCTTTCTCGAAGAGCCTGTGTTGTCGAATCTTATACGTTTGGGCAACGATTCACGTAACAGCAAGTTACCAACGTTTGAACATCTGCCAGCCGACAAACAGCTACAGTCTTTTACGCTTAATGAAAGTCAGCAAGCTCTGTGGATTGGGCGTGGATCTGACTTCGATTACGGTGGTGTTGGCTGCCAAGGATATTTTGAGTGGGAAGTAGAAGACCTGAAACAAGAAAGATTTGTACGTGCTGTGAGTTTGTTAGTTGACCGCCACCCAATGTTACGAATGACGATTAATGAAAACGGTTATCAGCAAATTGGTGTAGTCAATGGACGTGAGGCAGTCGAATATATAGATCTGAGTGGTCTTCCCGATAGTGAAATAAATGACAAAATTAATCTAATACGTCGCCGTATGGCGGATGATGAAATTGGAACAACGCAATGGCCCTTATTTAAGTTTGTCGTGAGTAAGATTAGCTCGCACTTAAGTAGAGTGCACTTCAGTATTGACATGCTGATCGCTGATGCATGGTCAATATTTCAGGTTATGATTCCTGATTTGATCGACTTATATATTGAGGAAAATCCTCAGTTACCAAAACTTAAAACTTCATTTTTCGACTATATTGCTTATAGGCACAAAGTTATTCAAAGCGAACAATATCGTGCTGATCGAGAATATTGGTTACAAAAAATCGTAGACTTGCCGTCAGCCCCTCAATTACCGCAGCTTGAAATAGGAGAATCTGCTGTCCCCTCAAGATTTGAAAGATATGAAGGTACACTCGAACAAGAATCTTGGGATAGATTAAAAGCCCAAGCTCAAGAACGAAATATTTCACCTTCAGGGGTTGTAGCTTTGGTCTTGTGTGAAGTTCTACGTTGTTGGAGCGAAGAAAATCGGTTTACATTAAATTTCCCTGTCTCAGATCGAATGCCAGTTAGTGATGATATTGATTTAGTTGTTGGAGATTTCACTAACACATTACTTGTTCCTTACGAAACTATCACTGACGATACACTCGAGAAGCGTGGTCAGAAACTACAGAACGCGATCTGGAATGCACTTGATCATAGGCTTTTTACTGGTGTTGAGGTATTACGAGAACTGTCTCGGATACGGAGAAATGGGCGTGCACCATTGATGCCAGTAGTGTTGACAAGCCTTCTTGGTCATCCTGGACGACACGATGTTGCTCGGTTAGGCCAAGAAGTCTTCGGGGTGTCGCAAACTCCGCAAGTGACGCTGGATGTTCAGGTCAGAGAATCAGATAGGGTGTTATATTTCAAGTGGGACTATCTTACAGGCGTTATTCGCCCTGATGTAATTGAAGCTATGTTTGGTGCATTTTGTAAATTACTGCAACAGCTAGCATGTGATTCAGAAATTTGGAAACGTACATGGCTTGACTTACGGCCAGCATCGCAGATTGCTATACGAAATATTGTTAACTCAACACAGAAATCAGTGCCTGAAGTTCACTTGCGAGACTTATTTTTAGATTGTCTTTCAAATCGTGTAAATGAAGCAGCAGTCATAGATGCCCATAGAACATATTCTTGGGGTGAGATAGGCAATGCAGCAGCACAAGTCAATTTTCTAATTAAGAAAGTTTGCTCTCCTAGCGATCGATTTGTCGGGATCGTATTACCTAAAGGAGTGATGCAGTATGTTGCTGCTTATGGATGTTTACTGGCTGGTGTCGGTTATGTTCCTATAGATATTGATCTACCGCTTGAGCGAATAGATGCAATGCTCACACAGTCTGAGGTACAAACTGTAATCTCATCACCAGAGACTATATTATCCCAAGGTATCCATAGGATAGAGTGTACGACTGCAAACCTTAATATTTGGATTCAACAAGATACTGAAACTGCTATTGAACCCATTCGTGAAAACTATGCGCCATATGTGATTTTTACTTCAGGTTCTACTGGTAATCCAAAGGGAGTTGAAATTCCAGAGATCGCAGTGGTCAATCATGTATGCGATGTCGTTGAACGTTTTGGTCTGGATACATCAACCAGGCATCTCGCTACTGCTGCTCTGCATTTCGATATGTCAGTATTTGATATTTTTGGTCCTTTAGTCCATGGCGGCTCAGTCGTGGTGCCTGATCAAGCAGCTGGACCAGATCCTGACACTTGGCTACGATTACATCGTCGCCATAAGGTGACATTTTGGGCATGTGTTCCTGCTATTATGGAACTCGTATGTAGTGTGGCTGAAGTTGCTCGTACTACATATATTATTGAGTCAGTAACCAAAATAGTAATGGCTGGTGATTGGATCCCACTGTCATTATTACCACGAGCAAGAATGCTCTTCCCTTCTGCTCAGATGTTTTCGTGTGGGGGGCCGACAGAGACCACGAATTGGTCAATTATACATGAAATTAATGAATGTGAAGGCAGCATAGTTCGCTCAGTTATTTATGGTATGCCGATGCGAAATTCTGCATATCACATTGTTGCTGACGACTGGATAGATTGTCCGGACTGGGTGCCAGGTGAAATGCTGGTAGAAAGTGACATTTCGTTGGCTCGTGGATATATAGGCCAGACAGAACTTACTCAACGTGCTTTCGCTTATCATCCTAGAACTAGACATCGAATTTATCGTACAGGAGATTTGGGACGCTATTTGCCTAACGGTGAAATTGAAATCCTTGGGCGTATAGATAATCAGATCAAAATTAATGGGCTTAGGATAGAACTTGGAGAAATCGAAAACATAGCTCAATCCTGTGACGGGGTATCCAGAGCGTGTGCAGTGGCATTGCCTGGCCCAGATGGGCGCCCGAAACAGATAGCATTGGCCTATATTGGTACTCCTAACTATGAAACCATTATCAGTGAAGTAATTACACGATATCTACCTACCTATATGATTCCAAAAACTATTAAGCACATGACGAAACTACCTTTATCAAAAAACGGTAAGGTGGATGTAATAGCTTTGCGTAACATACTGAGGGATGACATGAAAGAACCTAATATCAGAAATCAACAGACTATCTTACGAGAAGTTATACGAGTAGTTTCAGTCCAACTTGCCGAACCAGTTGTATTACCTGAAGACAACTTCTTCGATTTAGGAGGTAATTCACTGACTGCGATGAAGATTAAAATCGAATTAGAGTCCAAATTTGAAATTTCAATTCCACTTGAAAGTATTATGTTGACCGAGTCAATTCGCGAATGTGCTGAACAAATTGCAGAAAGGAGTCTGTCATGACCAATAAGCAATTACATCAGGAATGGCTTGAATATGTTACTGCATATTTGAATGGGCAAATAAAACTTCATTGTCTGTATCAAAAAACTGAATTACGAGTACAAGAAATACTGAAATATGTTGCGGATAAATCGCCATTTTATCGCAAACATCTACATAATAAACAAGGCTCTTCAAGTTCATTCAAGATTCTTGACGGTATTCCTTTTACTACCAAAGACGATCTTCGTTCTGCAGGTACTGCTGTCTGCTGTGTCCCATTCAACGAGATAGCTATGTACTATGAAACAACAGGAACCACTGGGCAGCCAACGCCATGCCCACGGGCATCAATTGATGTTGAAACTAGTGGAATCTACGTTCAAAGAGCTATCGAAGAGGTATACCAATCAACTTTCGGTACGATGCAGGCTCTTACTGCTATCATGGGCCCATCAGAACTGTATGCGTTTGGGGATACCTATGGTGAAATTTGCCGGAATCTTGGGATTCCATTTGTACGATTGTGGCCGGAAAGTCCACGAGTTGGTTTGGATAAAGCGTCCAGCCTTATCACTGATCTTGGTGTGCGTTCATTAATTTGCTCTCCGGCAATAGCGCTGGCGTTAGCTCGTCTCTATATAAGTCTTGGAGTCGATCCTAAAAAAACTTCAGTGGAGCAGATTTTTGTTCTTGGAGAATTATGTACACCAGGAATGCTTTCAAATATATCCCATATATGGGATGCGCATTGTACTCATGGCCTATATGGCTCACAAGAAGCTCATGCAATTGCGACGGGTTGTTCAAAAGGTAACTTACATTTTTCAGAGACAAATTATCTTGCAGAAATTATTCCAATCTCTGGATTAGATGGTGATGTAGGTGAATTATGTCTGACGATGCTAGTACCTGGGGCTAAGCCGTTAATTCGGTTTCGTACAGGAGATTTAGCTTATCTTCAGTCACCAGAGGTTTGCAGTTGTGGTAACCACTCCCGTTGCTTGAAAGTATTTGGTCGGATCAATGACGTTATGACACTTGGTGGCCGCTTGATTTTACCCTCATCAATTGAATCTGTTGTTTTAAGGGCAGCTGAGCGGATTTGGGGATACCAGGTTACGGTTTTGGAGACAAATAGCGGATCTGATGAGATAGAGATATCAATGATTGCTCAGATTGAGGGGCGATCAGTTACTCAGGTTCAAAAGCAGATGGAGGAGCTTTTTAATGTTCCAGTTAGGCTACATTTGGTAGATCGGTTGGATCCAAGAACGGAGACTGGTGCCTATGTATCCTGGAAGCATGCTCGCATTCAAGATAAGAGGAATCAACCCTATGATTGAACAGCATCTGAAACATTCGTGGATTGTAGAACAATATGAGATTCCAGGGGCCGCTCCGATAATACAAGTACGGAAGGAACTTCTCAGTTTGTACCCTAACCCAGCTTTGTTCGAAACTGGAACTGGTTTTCAAGCTGTTGATGGTTCACAAACGATGTTCATGATCGACTTACTGTTTGAACTCATATTAGTGAATGATACGTGGAGAATTAGGGGCAATGGCCCTTTTGAGGAGTACATTGCGGCATGTGAATTAGTGGTAAATGACCGCAATAAACCTCTATGGAAACGTTTACGGGAGGTGACACAGATTCTCGCACTGCCGGATGGTTTCCCGTTAATGTTAGTACTAGGGTATAGTGCAGCTCGTTTTGTGGAACACCTACCTGGAATGGGTACTGAGGAAGGAGTACCAGAAGTAGTGATCCGTATCTACCGACACGTTATACGCTACGATGGCACAGGTAATGGTGCGAAAATTGATGTATTGAAGCTTAACCCGGATGAGGTTATAGATACCACAATTTTAGTGGCAGTACTTAACAAACCAAGGGAAGTCCTAACACCTACCAATTCATGGAATTTTGGTGTTATTAGGGACTTAACTGACCGTAGCGCATTTTATTCCGCAGTAGAACGAGCAAAAGAATATATTAGAGCCGGTGATATTTATCAGGTACAACTTTGTCGTCGTGCTGTATCGAATGCAACAATTCCTCCAATAGACTTATATGAACGACTTGCATCAGTTAATCCTGCTCCTTACATGTACTATTTAGATCTTGATAATCAGCACGTAGTATCTTCCAGCCCAGAGCTCATGATCCGTGTTCATGATGGTGTAGCTCAAGTTCGCCCTATAGCTGGAACTATGGCCCGGGAAGATATGAAAGGCAATCAGCTGGATCAGATTCCTAAAGAAACGGCTGAACACCTGATGCTTGTGGATCTAGCACGTAACGACTTAGTTCGTTGCGCGATTCCTGGCGGAGTTAAGGTAACTTCGTTTATGAAAGAAGATGTCTATGGCTCACTTCTCCATTTGGTTTCTACAATTGAAACTAAGGTTCGTAATAATTGTGATATATGGGACTTGATTGTAGCAAATTTCCCTGCTGGAACAATGACGGGGGCACCTAAAATTCGAGCAATGGAAATTATTATGGAGTTAGAAGGAATGCCACGCGGATTGTTCACTGGATGTGCGGGATACCTTATGGGAGAAAAATGCGGAGTTCTTGCTTTGACGATACGAACAATTATTGGAAATTCTGGCTGTTATGTATTGCAGTCTGCTGCGGGTATTGTTGCTGATTCGCAAGCCTCAGCTGAATGGGAGGAAACTGGTGCGAAGATCAAATCATTTGCTCGAGCAATGGGGGAAGGGGTATGAAAGTATTATTAGTGGATGCTTTCGACAGTTTTGTATTTGTTATTGAGCAGTACTACTCCATGGTTGGGGTACAGACGCAAGTGGTGCGTGTTAATGATGATCCAATAGGTAAGTATCAAAAATGGAAGCCACAACTTTTGGTCTTAGGACCGGGTCCCGGAACTCCTCAAGAGCAGGGTTATCCTGAAATAATTCGTGCAGTGGGTGAAGATCAGGCCATATTTGGGGTTTGTTTAGGCCACCAAGCAATTGGGGAATATTTTGGTTGGAAGCTTACACGAGCACCTACTGTGAAACATGGTAAGTATTCACAGGTGCAACACGATGGTCAAGGTATTTTTCGTGATATCCCATCACCTGTTAATGTTGTGCGTTACCATTCACTATCTATCATTAATTCTGGAATTGAAAATGAATTAGTGGCGACTGCATATACTAAAGGAGAGGCGGTGAACATGGCTGTGCGTCATCGCATTCGTCCCATCGAAAGTGTGCAGTTTCATCCCGAAAGTATAGGAACGGAGTATGGACTCAAAATGATTCAAAATTCATTAGCTTTAGTTAATCGTAAGGTCATGCAGTACTAATCCTAAAAACAAATGGGGCGTATTAACCGGAATAGAACCAGCTTTAATTGAATCCCAAAATTTAGAGGAAGGAACTATGGATACTGTAAGCAAGAAGAAATGGCAAGCGCTGGGTGTCGTTTCTATTATTCAGTTAATATTACTGCTTGATGCCACCGTAGTAAATGTAGCACTACCACGGATTAAGTACGATCTAGGGCTTACAGATGGATCTCTGACTTGGATTGTAAACGCGTATCTCATCACTGCTGGCTCGTTACTATTACTTGGAGGGCGGATAGGCGATGCCTATGGGGTATTGCGTACATTCCAAGTAGGTCTTGCAATCTTCGGGGGAAGTTCTCTTGTGGCTACGATCGCCCCTAACGCTACTATCTTAATCATGGGTCGTGCTGGACAAGGGGTTGGTGAAGCTTTAGCTTCGGCGACTGGCTTAGCGATGATATCCTTGCTATTCCCTTCGGGACCTGATCGCGGTAAAGCATTTTCAGTCTGGGCTGCTCTTGGTGGACTTGGCTCAATAATTGGGGTTCTGCTATCTGGTGTAATCACAGAGCAGCTCTCATGGCGCTGGGTCTTTGGAATTAATGTACCGATTGTATTGATCCTAGCTATAGCTACAGTATTAGTGATACCAAAATTTTCTAATCAAAGATCTACTCGGTTGGATCTTAGTAATGCTCTGATGTTAGCGGTTGCAGTGTGTATAACAGTGCTTGGTCTGATTGGATCTGGCATCGAACAGCTTTTATGGCTCCGAATTATGCTGTTCTTATTGGGCTTGTTCGGTGTTACCGCAGTGTTAAGGCGTTGTAAGCATTCTGATAATAGCATCATTCCTGCCCGACTAATGACCAGATCGCCACGATTAACAGGGTACGCTATTATTGCAATTCAAGCGGGAACATCTGGTGCTGTTTTTTATCTCGGTGTTCTGTTGCTGCAAGATTATATTGGGATGACTCCTTTGCAAACAGGCCTCGCTTGGTTGCCATTCTGTTTTGGCTTCTTCCCAGGAATTTTTCTCTCTCAACTCATGACTCAAAAGTGGAATTCTCAGATTGCGGCTGTTTTTGGTCTATCTATCTCTGCTTTTGGTTTCGTATTGTTTGCAATCGGGATACCTGTGCAAAACTACTGGATCGGAATGATGCCAGCGATGCTTGTCACGTCTGTTGGTTTTGGTTGTGTTGCTCCGGTTGCACAATCTCTCGCAACTACGGGGCTTTCTGAATCTGATGCTGGAGCTGGATCAGGCATAGCAACAACAATTCAACAGTTGTTTCAGGTAGGAGGAATGACACTTCTAGTCGCTGTTGCTATTAGTTTTACGGATGGGGTTGGGATTTCGACGATTGAATCTAACGGTTTCATAGCTGCATTTGTTTTATCTGCAATGATTTTTATTGGTGGGGCAGTTCTTATTGGGATTAGGCGTAATGCATTAGTCTAGATATAGAAAACACTGAAATTAAACATTTGGGGCCTTCTATGTACCAGAACTATCTAATTTCATCTGTGGATGAACTTCCTATAGTAGTACCTAGTACGGTAAGCCTACGTGAAAAATGGATCGGAGCAATGTTAGATAAAACGGGGAGAGCTTATTCCGGGGCGTTACGACTCGATTTTTCTCCAGGATGTGTGCCAGAGCGAGTATTTAATGCAGTTGTTGATACATTAATACGGCATCCCGTTTTAGCTGCTCAATTTGATATTGAAGGTGATGACCTTATTGGTCACGCTCCAAACAAAACTAAATTACGTAATGCTCTCTGGGAACGCTTGAATTATAAGCATACAGACATAACGGATGAGGTATTCCTGGCTCACCAAGCAAGTAGAGCTAGTGAACCCGGACTCAGAATAGCATCAGTTATTGATGATACTGGGATTCACGTGTGGATAGGATTTTGGACTTATACCTGCGATGGTGCATCAATTGATTTGTTAATTGAAGACATAGTTCAATGTTATCGTGATAAGTCTGGAATATCTAAATGCTGGATAGAATATGCCCATATGGTGAACACTCGTGTATCAAAACAAGTGATAAGTTTACAGGAACGAGTTGAGGTTTATCCAGAACAGGGGCCGTATGGCCTTGATGCGATCCGAGAAACTCCGAATGGCTCGGTAGGAGTTATGCAGAGTGTAAGGTTTAGCACTTCTGTATTGCGTAGTAGTGTTTTGGTCTATGCAAGGGCTTGTCGTATCACTCCATTTGTATTGTTATTCTCTATTTTCCAACGTGCAATCAGTATGATCAGTGGAGTTGCTACTGTTGTCACAGGAGTTCCGTTTATCAACCGAAAGAATTCCGATGAGTTCACCGTTGTTGGCCCTTTGTCGAACACTGTTCCGATCACGACTCATCATATGCCAGGTGAATTGCTACCAAGTATGTTTAATCGACTGCAACGTGACGTAATCAAAGCATCTGCTCGTCAGGACATAGAACCGGCTGCTTTGTATCCCGATGGTATTTCACCTCGAACTGTAGCCTATGAACTTCCTTTCCCTCAACTGTTTAATGCCTGGAACTCACGGTGTGACGGTACACGAATACCTCTAGGAAATAGTGAATGGATGAATCTTCAGTTGCTACCAAATGGTACTTGCCGAGCAGGTTTTGAAATTACTTTAGATGAACACTCTGAATATATATCGGGGAGAATAGATATGGATGTTAATGCTTATGGCATGTGTGTAGAACAGGTAATAAAACAGATGATTGAGGATTTAGAGAGTATTAGTTTGGGTTAGATACTGTAATCAATTGTATCCTTTTGGCAAACTAAGAGTGATTTTTTCTTTCTTGCACGTGACTCCACGTCTTTTTATTACCGTTGAGCCCCTATTTACCCAAGCCGAGTGATTGGCACTTTTTGAGCAGTAGAACTGTAAGTGTTAACAAATAGTCACCTTGCTTTCTACCATTTTCCATAGCAGGAGTTTATCCAGCCCATAGGGTGGCTGAAATAATTCACCTAGGCAAGTCATGAGATAAGAATCCCAGACATTCTACAAGCTTGTTAAGATTATGAGCAGACGGAAGTTATTTTCATCAAAAAAATGATGGCCCGTTCCTCCACAACATATTATCGAACAAAAATTTGACCCTGCTCAACTCAACCGATAATGTATTAACTTGTTACTACAAAGATCCCTCGCCTGCAAGGATCAACCTTCGGGTGGCGAAACAAATCTATGGTCTTCCCCGTTTTTGCAACACTCATTTTGATGTATGGTTGGCTTGCTTAAATCTATCCGGCGTCTCTATGAGTATGGATACCCGCGCCACGATGAGTTCTGCGCCTGATGAACCTTAAAAACTCCCCGGCTTCAATGAGCCATTTTGTTTCTTAGGTTATTCATCAGGCCGATTGGCCGTTCATGTCATCAATAATCAGTCTTCGCAAAACCAGATAGGTAACGTGTATTTCACTGTTTAATCATCAAGTTATT
>NZ_NKHR01000036.1:0-8487 GCF_014467285.1 Xenorhabdus sp. PB62.4
CCGGACTTGAATCCCATAGAACACAAATGGGGTGGGGCAAAAGCGATAAGAAGACAAAAAAGATGTTCCGTTGATGAGTTGTTCACCGAGCACATCGAATGTGTCAGATCATGTTGATTCTGCTATAACTGGCGAAAAGGCGGTGGTTCTGCCCGCATGATAGAGATCAGCAAACGTGAAGAATTCTATCAGCAGGAATATTGTGGCTGTATTTATTCTCTCAGAGATACTAACCGGCATCGTCTGGCAACGGGGCGTGAAAGGATAAAATTGGGCACTGTCTTTTATAGTGCAGATAGCGGGAAAAAAGATAGCTAACTGCATCGATTTTCTTGAGGTAATTTGATCTTTATATTTAGGGCCTCTTGAAATGGGCTCTAAATGTAATTTCTGTTAGTTATAATGTGACTGAAAGTTATTTTCATAAAAAAAGAAGAGAAAAAAAAGCCTGCACGGGCAAGTGCAGGCCAAAGATACGGCAAATATAAAAACCCTGGTGGTGACTTGGAGCGAACCTAGTTAGGCTCTGAATAGTGATGAGTCACCATGACTATATGTGAGATGGGATACTGCCGTCCAATGGATTGCACAGATCAATCAAGGAAGATTGATCGATAAAAACGATCGTTCATTGATCTATTAAACAGGGAAAATGATCATTAATCTTTGCCATATCTGGCGCGATTGGGTGTACAACCAAAACGCCGTCGATAACTTTGGGTAAAATAGGACTGACTGGAGAAGCCCGATTCTAATGAAATATCGGCAATACTCATTTCGCTGTTTAGCAATAATTGGTGGGCATACAGAATCCGTTGTTCGCTGATCCAAGCTCTGGGGGAAGTCCCATAGACACTGTTAAAAAGTTCTTTAAAGGAAGTCAGCCCCATACCGAACTCACGTGCAAAGTCATTCAATCTCCACTCTTTTAGATAATGATTCTCCATAAATGTTTGCAAACGTTCTACCTGACGATTGCTTAACTTCCGTAGTACAGACATTAGCAATGCTCCCTGTTCACTCAAGGAAAGCAGCAACAGCAGTTCTTCAACTCTTAATTGAATCAAGGTTGGCGGATAATCATGAGCCAGTAAATTGGCGAGCCCGCGGATGCTTTCCGTCAGTAAGGGAAACTGATTAAAAGGAATCAGCCTGTAAGCAGGAAAATCTTGCCGCTCTATTTTGCTTAGTAATGAACCAAAACGTTTTAAAAAACTGCGCAGGAACTCCATATGTAATGGTAACCATAATACCTGACAGCTTTCCGTATTGGTTCTGGCAGCATAGCTACCCGGATGAGTAAAAAGGATCTCATTCGATGTGATGTGATAAGTATTGATGCAGTCTTTCCATACCATTTCTCCATCAAGTAAAATGTACAGCCCTCTTTGTTTATGTTCCAGAATATTGAAATCCGGCATGGTTAATTCGATAGTACAAATACTTTTTTGATTTAAGCCCGTCGTCCTTTTCATTTAATACTCCTAATTTTCCTTATCATGAGTAATCATTTTTTTTGATGAGTGCATGGTGTATTTATTATATTAATTAATGGATGATAGAAAAAACTTCCCTATGGCATTCAGATTATCTTTATTGATAAACAGATTGCAGATTTAATCTGGATTGAAAGATCTTGAAAGTTCATGCGTAACATCAATTAAATTACTTAGGGTATTATATATCTAAATAAATATTTGTGTTAGGTTTAAGTGACATTTTTTTGCTATAAATTTATCTGGCCTGCTTTTTTTGTGATTAAAAATAACTTTTTCATAATATGTTTGTTTTTTTATCTTGTGTTGTTTGGTTTTTATATAATTGTTTTTAGGGGAAAAGGATATGGTTAACAGTGACAGATGTTAATGAGTTTATTCTATTGAGTTAATTATTTTAACGGACTTTTATCACCATGAATATCATTAATTATTTAGCGTTGGTTTTTTAATTTATTGATAATTATATTGTTTATGTGTAAATAGCCACCGTGATGGGTTAATGGCTAATAAGATGAATAATTGTTGAAATCCAATGGATTATAGGTGATTCTTCAACGTAACCTAATATCATTTTCGAGCATTAATTATGATAGTTATAGTGGTGAAAGTTAACAAAATGGATTATCTGGAATTTTAATTACACAGTGGGTTTTAGCCTGATTATTACGTAAATTTCATTTTGCAAGTTAACATTAAGACATTATTTCCAAATTTCAAAAATCAATTGTATTTTCTTGTCAAAGAAAAAAATGGCATTTCAGCTAAGGCATTTCATTTCAATCTCTGTAGATGTGAGTGCCAGGTTCGTTAATTCAGTCATATCTTGATAATAAGAAACGATAGTTAGCAAAATTAGGCCATTATTTAACCGTAAAATAGGCGGTAAGAAACGAATGCAAAACAATCACTGTAAAGATAAAAGTATGAATCATTGAATATGCGGTTTTTTCTATATGCTCAATATGATACGAATGTATTAATATTTTGTTTTTTTATTGTTACGGGCTTATTGGTCAATGTGGTTGTTATCGATCAAGTTTATCGTGTTAGGTTTTTTTTATTTTATAAATATAGAATAAATGAATTCCAATTCAGAGGGTTAAACTCAAATAGCAACTTTATCCGTGTAATAACGCTATAAATACCTCTGTTATAGCTTCGTAGATTGTTTTTTATACTTGTACAATGCTAGGATGTGTTTTCACAGCCCTTTTTCTATACCTGCTAAGGCATATTCGTAGATATATTTGCTGATGAAATATAAGAAAAAACTAAAAAAACGAGAAACATATGGAAAAGTATCGTTTTTCAGATAACGCTTTTTTATACAGCCTATGGCTCCTTTGGGGGAGCGCATTAGGACTCTATCTGTATGGTGCTTATATTAGTTGTACCATAACAGCAATTTTATCTTTTTTAGCCTTAGTGTTTTACTTTGTAAATATGAAATTGAGAATAAACGCTATGTTTGGAAAAAAAACTGAGACACCTGTTGCCAGCTCTACTACACCAGTTAAGAGCATACAGCTTGAAGAGAAAAAGCTCCCTGAAGCTGAGATTCGTCCCAACACCATTGTTGCCAAAAACTCAGTATTCAAGGGTGATATTGAAATGGACGGGGATATCCAAATCTGGGGTAAAGTCATTGGTAATATTCGCGTAAAAGGTGGTGCCATTCGTATTATGCATGCCGGCAAAATTGAAGGTGAGCTCAATGCCCCTGAAATCATCATTGATGGTCATGTTGAAGGTACATGTTGTGCGGAAACGTTGGAGATTCTGGAACATGGCGAGTTGAGAGGCATCAGCCGCTGCGGAAGTATGTCAATTCGCCGTGGTGGGTTATTTGTTGGTCAGTCTGAACAGGTTGAAAATAAGAAAAAGCCAGAAATTGAACGCGTTATTGCGATTAGGGATAGTCAGGGAGATAAACCAAAAGCTAAAAATAACGCTTGATAATTGCTCGTAAAATAAAATGTTATGCCTTACTGCCGGGAAATATGTATGATTTCCCGGCAGTTTTATTTTTATTACCGATTAATTTTTCCCTAAATTTCAAGGAGGCATCATGATTGTTGAATTGGATACAGAAAGATTGTGGCTCCGGGCTTGGAAGGAAGAAGATTTGTTGAAATCGGCTGGCGATTGGGTAAGCCATTCTGGGGAAAAGGTTATGCCTGTGAAGCGGCGCGTAGAATTCTTGATTTTGCCTTTACGGAAGTTGGGTTAGAAGAAGTGGTCGCTTTCACGACTGTCTCTAATTGTCGTTCTGAGAGTGTCATGAAAAAGTTGGGGATGATCAGGGATGAAAAAACGTTTTTCCATCCTGCATTAGCAGAAGATAACCCATTGAGGGAGCATATCTTGTATCGGATTCGGCGTTCACATGACATGTGAAACGCGCTAAGCATTACAGACGAAATATTCCTGCGGAAATTGCAAGTGAGCGCCATTAAACGCCATCAAGGTTATCCTGATAGATAGAGATAACCTTGATGGAAACGTTTTATGCCGGATTGTTATTGTTTGGAAATGACCAGAGCAACGCGGCCGATAAATTGAATGTCGCTGATTGCACAATCAAAAGTGACATCATTATCACTGACACGAATCTTACTGATCGGGATTTTGGCAATCTTCTTGATGCTGTGCATGCCCTCAATATCCACCAGCCATAGGCCATCTTGGATATTATCTTCTTGGGTATCCAGCAGATACCAAGCAGAACCATCATCAACAACCAGTGGATGTTTGAGTTCCTTGGAAATTAATTCGCTATCCAAAATCACAGGGGGAGCTTCGTTTAACCTGCCTCCTGACAGCTTTACACGAGAAATCGACGGAGCAATGATATCTTCCAGTCGCTCTGTTTTCTTTTCACTTTCTCCATCTGGAAATATTTCTCCCTGACCCGTGCTCAGCCACAGCAGTGAGGCTCCAGTTTCAAGATTGCACTGGATGATCCAATCCGCTGGAAAACTATCACGAAGGTAGCGGTTTGCCATCGTGCTTTTGGAAACTCCCAAATGGTCACTTAGGGCCTGGCGTGACTTAAATCCATATGCGCGGACAAGACGTTCAATAGCAGGTCTTCCTCCACTATCGGCCCCCATTTTGATCTCAATATTGGTATTTTTCATTGACAGTACAGATAAGAGCTATTAGTATCCCATCAAAGTTCTTGCAATGAGATCTTTGATGGGCCCAGATTGGTTAAGCTGAAAACCAATGAGAGATATTGCATCATGAACGCCCAGATTTCAATCTTTATGCCCCATATAAAATATTTCAGAAATGGCATTGAGAATGGTCAGAAATGGTTCTGTAGGAAAATGTTGAGGGAAAACATGGCGAATACTGAAAAAGAAAAGTTTGCCCAAATAAACCTCGGCCAGCGGCTGGAAGGATTGAATCATTTGTCGAGAATTCGGGCGGCATACTGGGGTGACGATGAAAAGGAGTTAAATCGTTTTTTTGCTGATATGCGTGATAAAAGGGACTACCACTACGAAGAGAACAAGCGGGCGTTATCCGCCATTCTCTATTTAGCGAATATCCCGCGCTCCCGCCACGATAGTGAATTCAGCCACTTTACCCAAGAGGAAAAAAAAGCGCTGATCAAGGCGATGAACCATATTAAGGTTGTTGTTAGTCAGTTTCCAAAGTACCTGACACTATCTCCCGATACGCTCTAATTAATACGGTTTTCTAAACGCATTTTTTTGACACATTGCTGACATATGGCATGAGTACGCCAGGCACACGCATACCTTCAATAGGGTGAAATTGATGAATAGTGACCTTACTGCTAATAAACATAATGGTGATTATTTTATTGCTAATTACAAACAAACAGCTATGTTCCAGCCGAACATACCGCAGGGTGTTTCAATGGCAGAACGTTTGTTATGGGAAGTCAACGCAGACGATCATCAATGGCGTCACCAGTATATCGGGCAGATGCCGGACTTTCTGGCGAAATATTTCAGCCGCCGTTATGTTGATATCTTTCACCGTTCAGGCCGCCGTGATGCGAATTCCTTCCTGCGAAAAACGGTCGGGCAAAATGTTTTGCCACGATTACAGTTAGTAAAGAAAAGATACCAATTCAACCACTGTGTTTCTGGTATAGCACCTTTTCCTTTTATTGAGCAACTGGAAAAGGTGGCGACATATGATCGTAAACAACTCTTGAAACTAGCTCATGAAGTTGCCGTTTTTATTTCCAGCAATTATGAGCACTATTCTTTAGCGTACTCCCAAAAGCATCCATCAACCTCCTCTGAGGGGGATAATGAGATATTTTCCCGTGTCGCTAAATTATACGAATTGTTGGCAAAGCTGACTTTGCAATGTAATACGAACCCACCTTATTGGTATCGTTTCAAGCGTGGGCGTAAAGCGCCATCTATAGATCAGCTCTGTTCAGGGATGTTACGCATGATGTCAGCCCGCTGGTGGTATTTCCGCTTAAAGCGCCTGCGTGATATTCAATCTGAGCATATGGCGATTGCAGTCGGGCAGGTACAGCAAGCAGCTTCTCCTTATGTTTCACGGCAAGCACTGCGGGAATGGCTGGAGCAAAAACGGCGTAATCGTGAATTCTTCAAACATTTTGATTTGGAAAATGAAGAAGGGGAACGAATTTCACTGGCAGATTCGGTTGTTCATAGTAATGCCAATCCCGCGATTCGGCGTTGTGAGTTGATGGTCAGAATGCGCGGTTTCGAAAATATCGCTGATAAAATGCACTGTGTCGGGGAATTTTATACTATTACGGCGCCTGCGAAATATCATGCTGTTCAGCATCAAGGAGGATTTGTCAAATATTGGGATGGCGCTACGCCGAGTGATACCCAACGTTATTTGTGCGGTGTTTGGGCCAAAGCGCGGGCTGCCATCGCCCGAGCAGGGATCAATATATTTGGTTTCCGAGTCGTGGAACCCCATCATGATGGTACTCCTCATTGGCATATGGTGTTGTTCATGCTACCCGAACATTTACGGCGGGTCAGAGAAATTCTTGAACATTATGCCTGTCAGGAAGAGCAGAATGAACTAAAGAGCGATGACGCTAAAAAAGCACGCTTTGATTATCGGGCGATAGATCCTAATAAAGGCAGCGCAACGGGCTATATTGCTAAGTACATTTCCAAAAATATTGATGGCTATGCACTGGAAGAGGAAACCGATCATGAAACCGGCGAATCCTTGCGCGATATGGCAAAATCAGTGACAGCCTGGGCGAGTCGTTGGCGTATTCGGCAATTCCAACAAATTGGCGGCGCTCCGGTTTCAGTTTGGCGCGAATTACGTCGCCTCAGAGAAATACATTTGTCTGATACCAAAATCAATGCGGTTTTACAGGCAGCCGATGAAGGTAATTGGGCCGCTTATACTCAAGCACAGGGTGGGCCGTGGGTTGCTCGTCGCGATTTGGTTATTCGCTTATCTTATAAACATATCCCGTTTGGCAGTCCTTATGGTGAAGATGTTCATTCCATCCAAGGTGTGACATCACCATTTCTATCCCGTATGGAATTTATCTGCACACGTATTCATCAATGGAGCCTAGTTCCTAAAACGAAAACAACTTCTACACCAGAACGGATTGTTTATAAAATAAGCAAAAAGTTCTCATCTTGGAGTTCTGTCAATAACTGTACGGATGAACAGTCAAAGTGTCATCAGGATCATAGAATTCGCATAGTGGAAAAATCCACCAAATTGGCAAATTTTTCTGCTAAAACAGCAGATAATAGTTATTAACTATCAAATTTAATCACCAAAAAAGGTAAAAACTACTTTAAATTTAATCTTATTACGTGTACTGTATATACATACAGTTTATTATATGGAGGCAGATAGATCAGTGGAATCTCTTATGGAATCATTGGTAGCGCAACGTATCAATTTCATTGCTAGAATGGCAACAAGTTGCGAATGCAATCATGCGGAAGACAAAGAGTTAGCACTGGTTTGGATAGCGGAGCTATCTGCACCTTATGAAAAAAGGTTTAATAGTTACCAAAGTAAACTGGATGGTGACTTGTTAGATAATGAGGTGACCAGTAACAAAATGTTAAGGAATTCAGGTTCGATAGAAGAATAGATTTAGCAGGAGAAAAGGATGCGCATAGAAATACTTTTCGATAAACGAGCTAATGTTTCTGAAGCAGTTATGTCTGCACTTGAAAATGAATTAAGAAAAAGAATATTACCACACTATCCTGATACACATTTTAGAATTGCAGTCAGTAGTAGTACCTCCGTAAGAGTGACAGGGACGAAAAAAAGCAGCGAACAAGAACACATAATGGAACTTATTCAAAACGTCTGGGAGGATGATAGCTGGCTGCTGGATTAAATATGGCGGTTCATAGATATCCTCAAATAGATTTTGATAAGATAAAAAAACAGCACAAAAGGCAGGCGTTATTTCCTGCCTTTTGTGCTTACTGAAATCAACAAAATTGCTATTCATTTGTATTATTCCCCTAACAATCTCATCTCATTGAGGCATTTTTCCGATTATTCGATCATAACTCTTCGATTTACTGACTATTTTCTGCAAAGAAAAAGGAGAGTGTATGCAAGTTATCGCACAACAAAATGAAACGGTTGATGCCATTTGTTGGCGCCATTACGGTCGCACGTTGGGAATGACTGAACGTGTATTGCAGGCAAATCCCGGGCTGGCTGATTTTGGCGCGGTATTGCCTCATGGAACGAAAGTTGAAATGCCGGAATTTATGCCTGCTGTCAGCAAGCCCATGATCCAGCTTTGGGATTAAGGGGAATGTATGGATAAATACAGCCACGCCACCTATGCCTGTGCCAGTACTACTGCCATTTTTTCCGGCCTAATGAGATGGTCACCCCCACCCTGTGAGCGGTATGCTGGCAGGGTGTTTTTCTTTCAGGAGAGGCCATCATGCAAAACGTCACACTTATTGGTATTGATCTCGGTAAACATTCTTTCCACGTG
>NZ_NKHR01000036.1:8587-13271 GCF_014467285.1 Xenorhabdus sp. PB62.4
TTAGGAATATCAGGTGCGGAACTCATCGAGGCGCGGGCATCCTTGCCCATAGTGACGCCGGATAGATTTAAGCAAGCCCATCATAAATCAAAATCAGTGTTGCAAAAACGGGGGTGACCATAGATTTCTTTATATGAGTGGAGTTTTGTGCTTGGCGCGTTTGCCAGCATTTCCCTCGGCATCTTAACCTATCGCCTCAATCGTCGGGAGCAGATGAAACGAACTCTGATCCTGAAGAACATCCTGGAAAATCTGGAATTAGAACCTGCGTCAAAATCGGCCAAGATTGTCAGTGAGCTGATAAATCAAGCACCGAAAGATTTGTAACCGGGAGGCTGAACAAATTTGTTGGGAATTAAGTTAGGAATAGGTGCGTTGGGAATAGGTGCGATGAAAAAAATGCCTTTAATTGTGAGCTTGATAATTGGCATTAATCTTGGTTGGTGGGGGCATCGCTCCTTGTTTCTGAATGAAATAACCGAGTTGAAACAAAAACATGCTGCACAACTTGTTGCCATTAACCAAAAAGCGAGCTCAGAAACACTGGCTGCCATCCAACAAATGAAAACTGCACAAAATCGGGTTGCAGAATTGGATGAATATTATTCAGGGAAATTAGCTCATGTCACCAAAGAAAATTCGGCTTTACGTACTGACATTGCTGCTGGTCATCGGCGGGTGCAAATCGCCGCCGCCAACCTTGCTACCTGTCAGCTCACCCAAAACCGAGATACCGGCGCCCGCAGCGTGGGCGATGGAACCCAAGTCGAACTCACTGCAAAAGCTGGACGCACTATTTACGATATCCGAGCCGGAATCATCAGCGACCAAGCCAAATTAGACTATTTGCAACAGTATGTGCGTGACGTTGTTCGGCAGTGTAAGCCAGAATGATCGCATGTTGTCTTAATGCCTTTCAGTTCCATTCAAAAGATAGCGAAAAGCCTTTTTTCATTCTGAAGAAAGGCTTTTATTTTTTTGATTTAAAAGGATTTTATCTCTGGATTTGTATGTTGTTTCTTACAAGCCTGATTTAATGTCTGGCCTGCTTTTTCATGGCATTCTTACGTCATGAACACACAACTCACTGAACTGATGCGCTTATTGCGCAACCTGATCCGAACAGGCGTCATTACCCAAGTGGACACCACAAAGGGAATGTGCCGAGTCGCGACAGGCAATCTTGAAACCAACTGGCTGCACTGGTTGACATCCAGAGCGGGAAACTCCCGCACATGGTGGGCGCCCAGTGTTGGTGAGCAGGTTTTATTACTGTCCATAGGCGGAGAACTGACCACCGCCTTTGTATTGCCTGCGATTTTTTCAGATGAGTTTCCGGCTCCATCAACATCACCTGAAGCGACACATATTAAGTTTCCGGACGGTGCCGTAATGGAGTATGAACCGCAATCCGGCGCATTGACTGTGACTGGCATCAAAACCGCGACAGTGACTGCATCGGATTCCGTCCATATTACCGCGCCGGAAATCACCTGTGTCGCCAGTACCCGAATTACGCTGGATACACCGGAAGTCATCTGTACGCAGCTAATGAGCACAGGCAACTTGATTGTGCGCAACGGCGGCAAAATGACGGGCAATATTGAACACACCGGAGGCACATTCAGTTCCAACGGCGTGGTCGTGGATTCCCATAAACACACTGGCATCAGGTCAGGCGGTGACACATCAGGAGGCCCCGTATGATGTATCTGGGAATGAACCGGCAGACGGGCCGGGAGTTGACAGATCTGGCTCATGTCCGGCAATCCGTCAGCGATATTTTATTAACCCCGGTAGGCAGCCGTATCGCACGTCGCACCTACGGCTCTTTGCTGCCGGAACTGATCGATTGGCCACAGAACCCAGCGCTCCGGCTTCAGGTGATGGCGGCCAGCTATACCGCAATCAGCCGTTGGGAGCCACGTGTGACGCTGACGTCCATCACGATGGAGACCCTACAGGACGGCAGAATGGTGGTGGATATTACAGGTACTTATCACCAATCCGCCAAAGAATTTTCACTTTCGATTCCGGTGAGGTAAGCAATGCCAACAATCGATTTAAGCCAGTTGCCACCACCGGATGTGGTTGAGCCACTGGATTATGAACAACTGCTGGAAGAGCGCAAAAAAGGATTGATCTCGCTCTATCCGGAAGATCAGCAAGAAGCTATTGCTCGTACCTTGCAACTGGAGTCCGAACCTTTGGTCAAGCTGTTGGAAGAGAACGTTTATCGTGAATTGCTCTTGCGTCAACGGGTTAACGAAGCCGCCCGGGCGGTGATGGTGGCCTATTCAACAGGCAGCGATTTGGATCAATTGGGTGCGAACAATAACGTCTCCCGTATGATCTTGCGTCCTGCAGATAACTCCACCGTACCCCCGACCCCTGCGGTGACGGAATCTGACAACGACTACCGTGTACGCATTCCGCAGGCCTTTGAAGGCTTGAGCGTAGCCGGTCCGGTCGGTGCTTATGAATACCATGCCCGCAGTGCAGATGGCCGTGTTGCAGATGCTTCGGCAATCAGCCCATCACCGGCTAACGTCACAGTGACAATTATGTCCCGTGAAGAAAAAGGCATTGCCTCCAAAGAACTCTTGGAGAAAGTCGAAAAAGCATTGAACGATGAAAACGTACGTCCAGTGGCTGATCGCCTGAAAGTTCAGTCAGCGAATATTGTGGAATATGAAATTGATGCGGTGCTGTACATTTTCCCGACACCGGAATCAGAACCTATCCGCAAGGCGGCTGAACAAAAACTAAAACGCTATGTTGAAGCACAGCATCGTCTGGGACGTGACATTCGTTTGTCTGCGATTTATGCCGCACTGCATGTAGAAGGTATCCAGCGTGTGGAACTGAAAGCACCGTTAAAAGACGTGGTACTGGATAAAACTCAGGCATCTTACTGCACCAAGACCACATTGACGATGGGAGGTTCGGATGAATGATCGCCTCCTGCCGGTGGGTTCAACCCAGCTAGAGCTTGCGGCGGCTAAAGCCTGTGCTGAGTTGCAGAAAGTTAAAGTTCCTCTCCGTGAGTTGTGGAACCCAGACACTTGTCCGGCATCACTGCTGCCTTATCTGGCATGGGCGTGGTCAGTCGATCGCTGGGACGAACGCTGGTCTGAGAGCACCAAAAGGGAAGTGATTAAAAGTTCATTGTTCCTACATAAACATAAAGGAACGATTGGTGCGATTCGGCGGGTCGTTGAGCCGCTGGGGTATCTCATCCGCGTCAAAGAATGGTGGCAGACCAACGATGCCCCAGGCACCTTCCGGCTGGATATTGGTGTATTGGAAAACGGCATCACTCATGAAATGTTCGAGGAGCTGGAAAACCTGATTTTTGATGCCAAACCAGTGAGCCGACATTTGATTGGGTTGGACATCAACTTGGATACACGTGGCGAATATCACTACTCGGCGGCGACTTACAGTGGTGACGAACTGACAGTTTATCCTTATTTCCCTGAACAAGTAACAATCTCCGGCTCAGAAATTGTGGGCGCGGGCGTACATATTATTGATGACATGAGGATTAGATCATGAGTACCAAATATTTTGCGCTGCTGACGCAGCTAGGCGCAGATAAGTTGGCAAATGCTGCGGCATTGGGTACAAAAATTGAAATTACCCATATGGCCGTTGGTGATGGTGGTGGCAGCCTGCCAACTCCGGACACCAAACAAACTAAACTGATTAATGAAAAACGTCGTGCAGCGATTAACACGTTGAGCATCGATCCTAAAAACACCAACCAAATCATTGCAGAACAGGTTATCCCTGAAAACGAAGGCGGCTGGTGGATCCGTGAGATTGGCTTGTTCGATAAAGACGGCATTCTGATTGCGGTGGGCAACTGTGCGGAAACCTACAAACCCCAATTACAGGAAGGTTCCGGCCGTACTCAGACTATTCGCATGATTCTGATTGTCAGCAGCGCTGACGCGGTGACATTGAAAGTTGATCCATCCGTGATTTTGGCTACGCGTGAATATGTGGATGATTCTATTAAGAAACATGCAAATAGCCGTAACCATCCTGATGCGACGCTGAAAGAGAAGGGATTTGTGATCCTGAGCAGCGCGGTGGACAGCAACAGCGAAACTCATGCGGCAACACCGAAAGCGGTGAAGGTGGCGTATGATTTGGCTAAGGCGGCGGATAATAATGCCAATGGCCGCGTTCCGGCAGGGCGTAAGGTGAATGGTAAGGCGCTGTCAGCGGATATTGCTCTGAACGCAGGTGATGTTGGTGCGTATAACAAGCAAGAAACCGACACTCGTGTTAAAGAAGCTAAGGATGCAGCCAAGGCAGCGAATGATAATGCCAATACTCGCGTACCTTCTACTCGTAAGGTAAATGGAAAAGCTTTGTCAGCGGATATTTCGCTGAACGCGGCAGATGTTGGTGCATATAGCAAGCAAGAAACCGACATTCGTGTTAAAGAAGCTAAAGATGCAGCCAAGGCAGCGAATGATAATGCCAATACCCGTTTAGAAAAAAACAAAAATGGCGCAGATATTCCAAATAAAAGCGAGTTTGTGAAAAACCTCGGTTTGGCGGAAACCCAAAAGTTGGCCGCTGATGCATGGTCAAAATCTATTGTTAGAGAATTGGGTAATGGTGGAACATTTGCCAGTTGTAATACACCAGGGATATATAACATTGCTAT
>NZ_NKHR01000036.1:13371-17296 GCF_014467285.1 Xenorhabdus sp. PB62.4
CCTGCGAATAAACCCTCAGCTGCAGATATTGGTGCATTTTCAATAACTGGTGGGAAAGTTGATGGTGAGGTACATGCTAATAAATTTTGGACAAAAAATACCTTAAATCTTGGTGAGGAAATTACGGGAGAACGTCACGGAATAAATATCAGTCCGGTTGATAATGCTAGTTTCGAGGGAAATAATGTAGAAATTAGATCTTGGTACGGCATTGGTTTGAAATCAAGTTTAGATAATCAAACACGAATTTTTTTCAATCCCCGTAATGGGCATATTGGTACACAAGGTTCTATCAATGCCGAAAAATTATTAGCAAAATCTAATGTTTGTATCGGCAATGAAGATCATGGTATTTGGGGTGGTACAAAAGATGCAGCCAGTTTCGAAGGTAACAATTTAGAAATTAGATCATGGTATGGTATAGGGTTAAAAGCCGCCACAGATAATAAAACGAGGATTGTATTTAATACACGTAATGGAGATATAGGAACAAAAGGAAATTTGCTTGTTGGTGCAAATAGTAATAGTTCATTAAAAATCTCTTCACATAATACGGCAAATTCACCAATATTTCTCTATACATTCGGGGATTTACATACTGGAGGCACACGACATGCCATATTAGAGGCAGCAGATGATAAAGGATGGTTTTGGTATAGTCAGAGGGCTACTAATAATGAAATTCAATTTGCAGTAAATGGAAAAATGTTACCTAACGATTATGGTAACTTTGACAGTCGTTATTTACAGCACCATCAACAAAATATTCCTGTGGGGGTTCCTTTACCATGGTCTCATGCAAACCCACCCGAGGGTTATTTTGAGTGCAATGGCCAGTCTTTTGATAAATCCCAATATCCCAAATTAACAATGGCATATCCTTCTGGAATTGTTCCTGATTTGCGTGGTGAATTTATTCGAGCTTGGGACAATGGTCGTGGGATTGACAATGGTCGTGGTTTACTCAGTTATCAATCACCCACATTAATAAGAACAGCAATACTTGATTATGCAGGGAATGATTCCCATGGAATTCATGCAGAGGCCATTGGTATTCCTTTTGATAATGCTGATTTTACAACACAGTCGCAACCAAATACAGCGAAAGCGCCGAATAATACACCAATACCTGGTGGAAACAACGATTCAGGTATACCCGGAACAGTTTCTACAGCAGCATTAAAATCGTTTGGGTGGAATTCTTGGTGGTTTAGCACTCGTCCCCGTAATATCGCATTTTTATACATAGTGAGAGCAGCATAATGAAATATACTACAGATCTTAAAACACCAAAATTTGATAAAAATGGTTTTGCAACTTCTAATGGCTGGGTAATGGTTTATCGAGCTAATACCGAGACAAGAGAATATATTTGTGCAGATATGGAACGCACTGTTATTGGTGTTAGTCTGTCTGCCGGGGCTTATTTAGATGCACCTGAATTACCTGATTCTTTTGATATTGCTGTTTGTCGTAGTGAGGATGAAAAGTCATGGATTAATGTACCAGATTTTCGTGGGAAAATTGCTTATCACATTAAAACCCGAGAGTCTCGAAAAATACAATCAATAGGTGAATTATCTTCTGAATTGACTTTATTAGAACCTAAGACTTCATTTGATAAATGGGATGGAAAACAATGGGTAACAGATTTTGATAAGCAACAAAAATATGATTTACAACAAGTTGAAAACCAAAAACAATCTCTGCTATATGAAGCTGAACAAAAAATTGTTCAATTAGAGCGTAAAGTTCGGCTTAATATGGCTTCAAAAGAGGAAGCTTCACTATTACGTAAGTGGGAAATCTATAGCATTAAGTTAGTTGAACTTGATATTTCAGATATCAAAAAAACTGATTGGCCTAAAAAACCAGAATAATAATCAGGGGCATTATGCCCCTTTTTTCTTATTCCTAGAAAATTCATTGGGTTTATTTTTTATATAAATAAAACTTAATCAGCTTTGACATTCCAGTGATTTTACTTGTCTTTCTTTCTTGATGAATTTTTTTTATTAAATTAATCCATTTATTTACTGTAGCTTGACGGTTATACTCTTCGAATCTATTTTTACCATTTAACACCATAGATAAATATAAATCAGGTTGATTGATTAAACTGTCTACTGCTCCTATAAACTGCTCTGGTGTTTTTGCGATTAAATAATCTAATTCATTTAATCTTATCGCTCTCATGGATGGTTCATCGTCACAAATTAAAGGGCAACCCGCATTCCAGGCATTAATGAGTTTACTTGCTGGTTTTTTTAAAAGATCTAAACCACAGTTTTTTCTAAAACTGATAACGATATCCATATCTGTATAATTAACCCAATCTTTGTGGGAACTTATAAATTTAATCCCTCTTTCTTTTAATATTGCTTTCAGATTCTCATCTAAAAAAAAATCAGGTAATGTATCTTTATGGCCGAAAAAACCGATGTTTTTTATTTCATGTTTATCTTTTGCTCTGGGTTTTAATCCCGGTTGCGGCCAGTGAGGTATGAAAATTTTTCCATTTTTGGCTTGTAATGGGTTTTGAACGATAATGTATTTAGAACCATAAACAGAAGGCCTATCTGCTTGACATATTATCGTTTTACCTCGCCAAGGTTTTGTTTTAAAACAAAAATCATCATAGTGTAATATATTTATAGCATCATCACGAGACTCAGTAGATAATGAAATATCCAAGCAATCAGTATAATAATATTTTAGATTGATTAAGGTTTGAATAACCCAACACGATTTCCCTTTGCGATAATATCTATTTGGTATTAATTCTGGGTTTATTCTTTTATTGATTATTTCATAGAAGTCATAAGCATTTTGATCTATAAATTTCTGATTTGATACACCATTAACAATAATTTTATTCATGATTTTGCTAATTTACATTTTACATAAACCGCCCGCATAGTAACATACTATTAAAAAACAATCTATATTTATTAGTAAAGCAAGACCTAGAAAAATTAAACTTATCTATTTTGAATTTATTTAAATTAAACAATCCTGGAAATAAATTATCCAGGATTGTTTAACTCATTATTGCTTAAGCTGCTTTCACTATATATAAAAATGCAATATTTCGAGGCCTAGTTTCATTACCACCAGTTGCTGCAGTGTTTCCATTTGTATTTACAGCTCCCCAACCGCCTCTACCACCAGATTCTCTTTCAAATGCTCCAGTAAACACGCCAGAGTGTGCATGGCTTTGTATACTTTGCTCTTGAAAAGATAATACGTTACGTCCAGCATCAACATTACGCCCTGCATCCAAACCACGAATAAATTCACCACGTAGATCAGGTAGTACACCGGATGGATACGCTAATGCTAATTGGGGATATTTAGCTTTATCAAAACGATCTCCATTACAAATTAAATACCCTGTAGGTGGCTTATTTTGTGGCCATGGTAAAGGCACACCAACAGGAATATTACTAATATTAGCAACATCATCAGTTGTAGCAACAACACCATTCTTTTGAGGAAAATTTAATACCCATTGATTTTGGTTACTTCGATTTCTCTGGACGAAATATATACCTTTTCCATCCTGAGTAGTTTCTAAGTATATATAGTCTCCAGTATTTTGATGAACGAAATTAATTCTACCATAACCAGTGTGCCTAATAGTATGCGCTAAATAAGAGTTTATTGTACCAGGGCAATACAGTTCGCCACTTTTATTTAAAACCCAATCGCCTCCACCATCGTAACCATTATTGATACGTACTCCATCACCGCCTTTGTCTTTATATATCCATGCTCGTGGTCGCCCATCATCATCAGTCAGTGCAAAATGTTGTCTTCCATCCCCTTGAGATGCTACAACGCCAGAAGCTTGTATCGCTCCATTTAATTTCCCGCCAGTGATGGGCAATGCTCCGACATCTGCAGCAGATGGCTTATTTGCAGA
>NZ_NKHR01000037.1:0-14100 GCF_014467285.1 Xenorhabdus sp. PB62.4
AACGTTCCGTGAAGCACTTCGCCGCTTTTTTCATATTACCTTGCCAGAAAAAGCGAAAGAGTTGACTACCCGACTGACTGATAACTTTCAGATTCTAAGACCTGCATCTTCAAGTTAAGTGCGTATAGTAAATTATCCAATCCTAAGGTGGTATTAATTTGTTCTGCTCCGGTATTTTTTTGCCCGCTGTTATCAAGACCCAGACTGGCATTGACTGGTAATCGGGAAGCCGTTCGCTTTAAAATGACGTCAGAATAACCGGGTTGTTTAGCTGGCTGGATATCAATGGTTATCTGCTGGGAAGGCAGGCGGTTTAATTGCTCCATGCCTTGCTCAATATCCCGCAGATTAAGGGCCTTGCCGACCATATTGGGAAACACCATTTTCAGGGCAAGGGATGTTTCGCCGTCAAGCAGGATGGAGCCTACTTTTCCTTCTGTAACGGTAATCGTCAGAATGCCGGTGGATAAATCCTGCGCTTTTAATCCTGCTTGGGAAGTCACATAGCCTTTTTCTATATAGGTATTTGATACCTTGCGGACTAATTCATTAATTTTATTGGCGGTCAGGCAACGAGATAGATAAGGTTGGGATAATGCTTGTTGCGCTGGTGCTGAGAGGTTTTCTGCGCCGTCAAACTGAACTTGGTGAATAAGATGGCAGGATGATTCTTCACCATCAGATGTTGATGAGGTCGGTAGCGTTAACGTCATACCATTACGTATAGCATGGCGTTGTTGTTGTGCCTGCTCTAATAACTCTTTTTGTTGCTGGATAATTGTTTCCTGATCGGCAGGGCTGATAAAAGAAGATGCGCTTGTTTTTCCGGACATGAGCAGTAAAATCAGTATTGGCATCTTTACAACGGTGAGGGAAGTTCTTTCCATAGAATAAAGTTATATAAATTATAGTAATGATTTATTTTATATTTATCAATAATAAAAATCAATATCACTTGTATTTCTGTTATTGTTTTTATCTAAGAAGTGTCTAAATGTCTTTATCCAGGAAATTCATTTAATTGTAATTTGCATTTATATAATTGAAATTTAATTATTTTTGTATTTATCTATGATGGGCAGTAAATGTCACTGTGCTATTATTGAAAAAGTTTAGGCAGCATTTGGGATTGTATCTTCTAACCCATATTAGCTATGGAGATTGAGATTTGCTCTCAATAGGTGAAAATCATTTGATTTTTTTATCTAATTTCCACTATTGGAAAAAGAATTAAACGCGGTATTTGTATTGCCTTTTCTGCATGTTACCACTTTCATCATAATAAAAAGGTAACATACCAGTGCTGCAAAAAATCCAATCTTCTCTGCCCGATAAGGCAAATTCCCTGATTATTGGTCTATTGAGTCTATCGTTGAGTCTTCATAGTCATGCTACGCCAGACCACCGAAATGAAGACAACTCAGCTGCACATAAATTAGCTGAAAGCGCCGCCCAATGGGGGCAACTTACCCAATCGCAATCGCCCAGTGAGGCAGCAAAAGCAATGGCCACCCAGCAGTTATCGTCTGCGGTGATCTCAACACTGACACCGTGGTTGAATCAATACGGCAATGCCCGCCTCACACTCTCTTTCGACAGCCATTTTGCGTTAAAAGACGTTGCATTGGATGGGGTGCTGCCTTTTTATCACTCGGTTTCGGGTACCGCATTCAGTCAGCTAGGGGTAAAAACCCATCATGGTCAAACAACAACGGCAGTCGGATTCGGCTATCGCTATTTAGCCGATGACTGGCTCTGGGGTGCCAATGTCTTCTGGGATGCGTTATGGCCGGAGCAGCATCACCGTTACAGCATCGGGCTGGAAGCCTGGCATGATAACGTCAAACTGTCCGCCAATCTTTACCGGCGCTTATCTCACTGGAAGCCCGCCCGGCTCACAGATTTCGATGCAAGACCGGCCAATGGCTGGGATATTCAGGCCGAAGCCTGGTTGCCGGCTTTTCCTCACTGGGGCGGACAGTTGAAGTATGAACACTATTATGGGCAGCAGGTTGCCTTATTCGGTGAAGCAGAACGCCAGAAAAATCCGTACAGCGTCACCGCCGGGCTGACTTACACGCCCGTGCCGTTAGTGACACTGGGTGCCGATTTTCGGCAGGGTAAACAAGGGAGCAGTGAGAACCGTTTTACCCTGAATCTCAATTATCGGTTGGGTGTTCCGTTCAGCCATCAGCTTGACCCGAACGCAATCGCACCCCTGCGCAGCCTGAGATCCAGTCAGTGGGATTTTGTGAACCGGCGCAGTGATATGGTACTGGATTATCAAAAGCAAACGCTGCTGACGCTGGCCTTTCCGACCTCGGTTAAAGGCTATGAAGGCAAGGAAGTGACCTTTGTGCCGGTTATCCAATCCCAATATCCCCTGGCACGTTTAGAGCTGGATACGGCTGAATTACAGCAGGCAGGCGGAAAAATACTTGATCAACGGCCGGAGAAAGTGACATTACGGTTGCCGAAAACCACGGGAAAACCCGTCCGGCTTTCGGGGGTTGCCGTTGATAATCGGGGTAATCGCTCCAACCGGGCAGAAATCATGATGGTGAGTCTGTCGACCGAAAAGCGATGGCAGGTGACAGCGAATAAAATGCAGGCAAAAGCCAATGGTCATGACAGTGTGATCTATACCGTCTTTGTCACCGATCAGGAAGGCGCTCCTGTCCCTCATCAGGCTGTTATCTGGTCAAGTGATAAAGGTAAATTATCCCAAACCCGGCAGAACACAGATGCGCAGGGGCAGGCATCGGTCGTGCTGCGCAGCCGTCAACAGGGGTTGCATGCGGTACATGTTTCCGTAGATGAAGAATCTGTTGTTGCACCTTCAGTCCAGTTTGATGCGGTGCTGATACCCGAGATCACCATTGATAAGCACAGAGTTAAGGCGGATGGGAAATCGAGGGCGACTTTGACGGTCACGGTTAAAAACGCCGATGGTCAACCTGTGCCCAATCAGGCTGTTGGCTGGCAGACTCTTCTCGGTCAGTTCTCCTCATTTTCATTAATGACTGATGGGAAAGGGCAGGCCACCGCCTATTTAACCAGCAAAGTATCAGGAAATGCCGCAGTGACGGTGGCGGTTGGCAGCGAAACGATGGTGTCTTCACCGATTACCTTTACCGCCTCGTTAATTTATACGCTTCAGGCGGATAAACAAACCGCGATTGCCGATGGTCAGGACAGCATCCTTTATACGGTGAGCGTGCGCGATGCAGCGGATCACCCCGTTGCCAGCAGTGAAGTGCAGTGGTCAGCGGATAACGGGCAACTGCTGGACAGGCAGGAACAGACAAACAGTCAGGGAGAAGCGACAGCCCGGTTAATCAGCCACATCGCAGGGAGGGCAACAGTGAAAGCCGAGGTGGCGGGAAAAACCCTTGATGCTGCTCCGGTGACGTTTGAACGCCGGCTGAAACCCGCGATCACCGTGGATAAGGCCTGGGCGAAAAGCGATGGTCAGGATACGGTGGTGTTGACCGCCACGGTGGAAGACTCGCGGGGATCACCCGTGACAAATCAGCCGGTGAGTTGGCAAACGGATCGCGGTGTGTTGTCTTCAGGACAGACAGAAACAGACAGTCAGGGACAAACGCAGGTTAAGCTGAAGAGTACGGTAACAGGCGCGCATCAGGTACAGATCCGGGTTGGCGATGAGTTGGTGGCCGCGCCCATGATCACATTTGAGGCAGTTTTGTTGTCAACCGTTCGGGTGGATAAAACCCGCGCAGCCGCCGATGGCACCGAGCAGGTGACGTTCACCGTCACGGTGATGGACAGCCGTGGCCGGGGGCTTTCGGATCAGGTGGTTGAGTGGTCGGGGGACTTCAGCGAGATGATTTCTGCGGAAACCCGCACAGACGACTGGGGCAATGCAACGGCGACTGTTGTCAGCCACCGTCCCGGAAAAGGCGTGGTTACTGCGCGGATCGGTGATCAGCAACAAGCATCGCCGGTGATCGAATTTGTCTCACCGCTGCGTATTGAGGATATTGTTGCCGTTGACCGCCAGGGTGGCAATGCCAACCAGAAATCGTTTGGTCTCCGGGGGCCTTCCGTACTCTGGCGTGGCGCAAAATTTCGCCTTATCACGGCCGGCAATACAGGCCGGGTAAGCTGGCAGAGTGATTCACCCTCGGTGACGGTATCGGGGGATGGGGTGACGGTGCAACAAAATCCTGACGGAGTCAGGCTCACCGGCACTGATGAGACCGGGCAACAGGTCGCACTGACCTTGACGGTTCACACCTGGTTTGAGCGCTCCGGCTTGACAAAAGACTTTTATTCTCATGCGAAACAGCTTTGCCAATCACTCGGCAGCCGGATTGCCACCAAATATGCCCTGGAACGGCTCTATGAGGAATGGGGGAACTTTTACCTTTATGATGGCTGGGCGCGGGAATTTTATGTGACCGCCACGGATTACCTGGCGGCCAGCTCAGGTTCAGCAGAGTATCAGGCGAAATGGGCGTTTTGGGCAGAAACAGATCGGTGGATGCGAAATGGCTGGCCGATGACAGGATTTGCATGCAGTCGTTAATGAATAACAGGGTGGTTTTGCTTTGCTCTTCAGTCCTTTTTTTCATTTTTCGGAAAACTAATTAATGGCTGATTTTTACAATACATTTCTTCAGGCTATCCTGGTGCTTAATAAAACGGAAGTGGACTATGTGGAAGTCGGCTTTATTGCTTTGGGTGGGCGTGCTGGCCTCATTATCGGCTAATGCGAAAGTGGTTATTTATACTGACAGTCAGCATCCTCCCGTCAATCTTTCCCCGGAGACACAAATTGTCTGGCTGGATGTGGCTGAACAACAGCGGCAGAAAATCTTCGCTCACCTTTCTGCCGATCCGCAGCAAGCCGCTATTCAAGCACAAGCTATTCTGCAATCACCCCAATGGCATCAGCAGGAACAGCAACTGATTCAGTCTTATCGTGCTGTTGTTAAAGCCTGGCAATCAGGCGTGCGTAAATACCCTGCGGTGGTATTTGATGACCGGGATGTCGTGTATGGTACGGCGGATGTGGCAAAAGCAAGTGCCCTCAGGGAGCAGCGCCAGCCATGAAGACACCACGCCTTGCTTTTCCTGTTGTTATCACGCTGATAGCGGCGTTTGCTCCCTTTGCGCAGGCTTCCCTCAACACCGCCCAGATTGTGGCCAGCAGTCTCTCGCCATCCTGTATCCAGTGGCGGGTCAGCGGTATTTGTTACTGGCTGTTTTGTTCCTGGCATGGCTGTACGGTAAAAACGTCGGTTAAAGTCACTCACTACCTCCCCGAAGCGGTGGTGTCCACCTATCACGCCCCCGGCGGCAATCCGTGGTCAGACATGGCGCAAGTCAGCCGATTATCCGGCGGACTGGAAAATGTTGTCACCGGTGCGTTATCCCACCTGACTGCCGGAGGAATAGTCTTCTGACGCTTTATCACATGATTTTTTCATCCTGAAGATGGCTCATGCTCATAAGCACTTCACATAAACTCACATTTTTAGGCACAATGGTATTGATATCATATTTTGGGGAACTAAACAGAAAGGGAAAAAGATCCCGGCCATTTTCAAGTTTTCTTGTTTTATCGAGTGTTTCAAAGTAGTTGTAGATCTCCGATACCACTTTTTTATGTATTTCACTTTTAATAAAATTATTTCTCTGAAAGGGATTTTCATAGTCGTCATAGTACAATTCACGCAAATAAAGAATATCTTCTTCTCCGTCTTCATACATTGAAGAGGTGACTAAGGCCATAATTTGATCTGTGCGATCTTTCTTGACGTGGGTACAAAAATCATTAATGCACTGCTGTAACTGAGGTGTGCATTTTCCTTGTGGTTTTGGCCGTTTTATTGCTTCAAAAGTGGTCTGTTCTTCCGACATTTTTAACATATCAGTCATGATATTTTTAAATTCTTTCGGGCATTGTGTCTGTTTTACTTCCGCATAAACACAACGGCCAAAATGACCGGAATTGTGGGTGTAATTGTATTTTCTGATAGTCAGGACATATATTCCCGGCTGCGGTGCACACTCTTCTATGCCAGTGGATTCATAGACGAACCTGAAATAGATGCCGTTTTTTTTGTTATAGCCGATCAGTTTTCTCGCCGCCGCAAAATCGGCGACAGTACATCCACAATCGCAATAAAAGGGGATCTCGCCATTAATAAGAAGAAACCAGCCTTCTGGAACGGTGATTTCGTTTTGCATGGGATTTATCATGTATTGTATTCCTCTCCAAGATTGATAATGGTGGTCAGTGTGTATCAGTCGGCGCTGCCGCCAGTCTGCCTTTTTCCAGCGGGGGAATGCCTCTGTTGCAGCTTCGTCAGGTATTTTTTTATTGACAGGGTATCATTTTCCTTATTCTCATGAGGCTTCTGTTGGTTTCCGCTGACTTATAGCAGAATCAACATAACCTGACATATTCAATATGTTCCGTAAACAACTCATCAACTGAACATCTTTTTTGCCTCCTTACCGCTTTTGCTCCGCCCCATTTGTGTTCTATCGGGTTCAAATCCGGACTATAAGCGGGAAGCCATTCCCGTTGACATCTGCTGTCTGCTATCGCTTGTATCGTGTCATTCCGTTTATGGAAAGGGGCATTGTCCATGACGATCACGGCACCATGTGGAAGCTTTGGCAGCCAATCTTGCGTCATCCACGCATAAAAAACATCGGCATTAATATTCTCGGTAAACAAGCTTAAGGTGACGAAGGTATTTTCGATAATGGCACCAATGACGTTAATACGGCCTTTTGCGTGCCAGTCATGCGTACCAAAACAACGTAACCCTTTTTCCGAATAGCCATGTTGACGTGGCATCGACTGAGCAAAACCACTTTCATCCCAATACACAATCGGCCTGCCCGTCCGTTCATAGTCGCTGATGCGCTCGATAAATGCCTGACGCGCCTGAAGATCAGCGCGAGGATGTTTTAACGTTTTTTTTATGGGTGATCCGAAGCCGTTTCAAGGCGTAATGAATCGCCGATTGTGAGACACCTAAACGTTTTGCTCTTTCCCATTGATAGTCATCGGGAAAGTTTTGGACATCCGCAATGAGCACCGCATCAGGGATTTTCGTGGCGGGTTTATCGCGGGTCATGCAAGGTTCTATCTTATTGCACCACCGAAACAAGGTGCGCATGGAGATTTCAAAATGGGCACTCGTTTGTTCAAAAGTCAACGAATGCTTGTCTTTGTATGCCAGTACCCGCTTTCGAAAATCTAAACTGTAGCCCATCTCACCTTATGCCTTGTTATCTTGGATTTGAATATTATGTCATATAAATGTGATTTTGCTATATGCCATCTGATAGCCGGGCAGAAAAGGAAAAGGCAAAGCCCGTTATTGATGCATGTCCTTGTTGCTCATTATGATGGGATGCTGACTGTGTTATCGGCATATTTTTCATTGAGTTCATTACAAATTTTGTCAGCCGGTGTGTTTATTTTCATTTTCAGAAAATCAGTTACGGGCTGACTTTTACGGTGGCTTTCTTCACGCTGGCCTGATGGTTTGCAACAGAGCAACAGAGGCGGAGAGGATGAAAAAGCCGTATTTAATATTTTTGCGGGGAGGGTGTGTGGCAGGGAGTGCAGGTGCAGGCACGGTGGTGTATGCCGACCATCAGTACCCGCCGGGGGATCTGATGCCGGACAGTCACGTCGTCTGGCTGGATGCGGCTGAACAACAGCAGCAAATCTCCACACTTTCTGCCGATCCGCAACAGGCCACAAAGCAAGCACAGGTAATACTGCAACCATCCCAATGGCGTCAGCAGGAACAACAACTGATCAGCGCTTATCGTGCGGTGGTTCGGGCATGGCAATTAGGCGTGCAAAAGTATCCGGCCGTGGTATTTGATGATAGGAAGGTGGTGTATGGCACAGCGGATGTGGCGAACGCTCGCGCACTCAGGGAGCAGGCTCAACCATGAGTATTCAACGTGTGACTTTTCCTGCGTTCATCACCCTAATAGCGGCATTTTCCCCGGTTACGCAGGCCTCAATCAATACCGCTCAGATTGTCGCCAGCAGTCTCTCGCCCGCCTGCATTCAGTGGCGGGTCAGTGGCATCTGTTACTGGTTACTCTGTGGCTGGCACGGTTGTACCGTGAAAATATCGGTTAAGGTGACCCATTATCTTCCCGAAGCGGTGGTGTCCACCTATCACGCCCCCGGTGGCAACCCGTGGTCAGACATGGCGCAAGTCAGCCGATTATCCGGCGGAGTGGAAAATACGGTGACCGGGGCGTTATCTCATCTGAATGTCGGCGGGGGACATCACAATGTCCAGATTGCCGGGCAACGGCGTACCAGCCTGCGTTTTAAATATGCCGATGCCATCGGGCATCCTGCGACCAACCTGATAGGTGGGCAAATCCCCGGGTATTCCTGCCGCAGTGCAGCCACCCCGTTGATGCCGTATTTTCTCAGCACGCTGGATACGATGGCGTGGCGCTCCGGTTTGCCGGAATCGTTCTATCCGGAAGCCCTTATTCCCGGTCAGCGGGAGCTGGGCAGCCAGATGGCCGGGAATATGTGGGGCAATATTTATCCACGCTCAGGGTTTGTCAATCAGACCGATGAGGATAAGGCTGCTGCCGTGGTGGCGCAGCGGGTGGCGGATATCATCACCCGAACCGGACAATCCCATGTTTATCAGACACTGAAAGGCACACCCACCGTCGGTTACTGGCCACCGGAGCCGGTGAAAGAAAATACCGGCACGAAAAATCACCAATGGCAACGGTTATCACCGAAGCTAAGCCCGTCCTGCGCCGTGTTTCCTGATGGTGAACATTCGGCTGCAATTGATGGCAATCAAGCCTATGCCCTGTGGCAGCCTTACAGTTGCTGCCAGCGGCGGGGACAGCGTTTTCTCAGCAGCACAGCTATCTGAAAAAAGGATGAATAATGACGAAGATAAACGCGTTATTACTGATAATCAGTGGGCTGGCCATGACTTCTGTACAGTCCAACGCAGCCGGGCTGTCCCTCACATTACCGCAGGTAAACCGCAGTGCACTGGGTTATGGAGCAGAGGCCAGCGGTGCGGTTTCCGATACGCTGTTCTATACCCTGGGGGGCGGTTCGGTGATTTCTGAACCCGCCAGTCGCAGTGGCTCAGCCACACTCGGCGGGCTGGAGCTGGGCTGGCGCTCGGATTTGATGTGCGGCAATTTTGACCTGAAAGCGACCGTCAGCAACCAGTTGAACGGTATCACGGCCGGGTTTAAAAACCTGATGAGTGATGTGATTCAGGGCGCGACCGGCGCCGTAGCCAGCCTGCCGGCGATGATTATCCAGCGGGCCAATCCGGGGCTGTATGACATGCTGACTAACGGCGTTTTGCAGGCCAATGTAGCCTTCGACAAAGCCCAGTTCAATTGCCAGGCCATGGCCAATAAGATGATGGATTTTGCGCAGAACAATAAATGGACTCAATCGGCGGCCTTGCAGGAATACAAAAGTCTGGTCAATGGCGGGGATGGTGATGCGGTGCGCGCTAATAACGTCGGCAGCAAAGTGACCGGTGCCGGCGGGCATCCATGGATTGGCGGGCAAAGGCAGGGGGGCAAGGGACAGCATGCCATTCGTCCGACCCGCGATTTAGCCAGCGCCGGCTTTAATATGATGAATCAGCTGCCGGTGCTGAGCCAGTCATCGGTCAGGACCCAAAATTGTGAGGGCAGTGCCTGTCGTAAATTCAGCACAGCGAGTGAAGCGGCAGAAGCAGTGGTCAGGGTATTGGGCGACCGGGCAATCCGCACCTGTGCTCACGCAGCAGACTGCATCAGCGGTGGTGAAAAACACCAGCCGGGCACGACGGTAGCAGGAACGGGTTTTGCCCCGATGCTGGAAGCGCATACCAAAACCAATATGGAACAGTTGCTGAAACTGGTCAGCGGCACGGAAAAACCGACGATAGCCAATCTGGCGAAACTGAAAACCGGTAGTTTGACGGTAACTCAGGGTGTCATTCAGGCGTTGCAGCGTGATCCGGATAAGGCTGCACTGACAGCACGTTTGGCGGGCGAACTGGCGATGGCCGAAACCACAGAGACGGCATTGTTAATGCGGCGAATGCTGATTACCGGCATGTCTGAACCCAATGCGGCGGCACAATCGGAAGCCCTGGCGGAAGGCGAACGGCGGATTGAGGCACTGGACCGGGAAATCCATGCGTTAAGGAATGAAATGCAGCTGAAACGCGAACTGGCCCACAATGCCATTCTGACCATTATTGAGCGCGACACCCAACGTATCAGAATGCATCCGCAAAAACAGGTGCCGGACAGCACCGATGTCCGTTTTTATCAACTGGAAGCGCCAAATCGTGAGCGCAGGTAAGGCCGATGAGGGCAAAGACGATTTCAGTATTCAGAAAAGGGGTTGCGTTATCACTCATCATCGCTTTAGTTATGATTATCACTGTGGCGACAGGCTGGGTCGGGCTGCACCAGGCGGAAAATATCATCAGGATGCACCATTGGGTGACTGAAACAGGGAGATTCTGGTTTGTCTGGCGGTTAGGCTTGTATGCCGTACTGGGTTGGAGCTGCCGGAAAATCGGGCAAAGGGTAAAACATCAGACGGAACACCGCGTAACGCTGATACGGATGAGGGTGTCCAGCCTGCTGTTTATTCTGCTGTGCGAATATGCCCTGTCAGGGAATATTGGGGGGATGCTATGACCACCAACAGCTATCTGGAATACTTTCTGACCCTGCTTGGTTGGGTGGTCAATAACGGGTTATGGCAAATACTGATTGCCACCGGACTGTTTACAACCCCTTTAGTGATAAAGGTCATCGCGGTCTGGCTGAAAGTGCGGGAGGGTGACGAAGAGGACGGTCATGGCGGGTTGCAGTCGCTTGCCCGTCTCGAAAATACGTTGTATGGCGCCTTTTTCGTCATGGTGGTGTGTTGTGTACCGCTGGTGAATGTCAGCCTCAGTACCCTCCAGTACGAGCAGTCCCGCGCCAAAAGTTGCGGTACCTGGACACCGCAAGCGCCGGATAAAAGTGGTTATGCGCCGGTTATCTCCAGCCTGAATAATCAGACGGCGGCGGTGCCCCTCTGGTGGGCCGTGGTGCATCGGTTGTCAAAGGGATTAACGCAAGCGGCGGTAGCTTCCATTCCCTGCCGGCCGGATTTAAGGCAGCTGCGTTTTGAGGTACAGCACACCCGTATCAATAGCCCGGCACTGGCGGCGGAATTGCAGGATTTCACTAATGACTGTTATGCCCTGGCATTGTATCAGTGGAAACAACGGGATCAGGGACAAACCCCCGATCCGGCCACACTGCATGATATTGACTGGCTGGGCAGTCGCACCTTCTTATCCGGCGATTACCGGACGCTGCAATCCCGAATGCCCAAGGTACTATTTCCGTGGAATGAAAGCCGGGACAGTGGCCGGCCCAATACCGGGCAGGGCGGTTATCCCACCTGTCAGGCCTGGTGGTCAACCCCTGAAACCGGACTGGCGGCCAGGGTATTGGCCCAGGCTGATCCGGGAGTCTGGCTGCGTTTGTCGGCAGCCCTCAAAATGCTGGGCAAGGAAACCCGCGAATATCAAGAAGCGGTGATCCGCCGTCTGGTCAGTCCGGTAAATCTGACAGTTTCTCAGGAAGGGTATGTCTATGCCGGCTATGGCGGTAATGCCGATCCAACACTGTTGGACGGCGCTAACCGGGTGGGTGCCTCGGCAGGGGTGTTATTGGGCGGATTACTTGGCATGCCCATGTTCGATGCGGTACGTCAGGCTCTGCCGATGATGCAGGCGGTGATCCTGATGGCGCTGTATATCTTAATCCCGTTGATCCTGTTGTTTGCTGCGTATGAGTTTAAGACCGTGCTGACCCTGACGTTCGCCCTGTTTGCGTTGAATTTTCTGACCTTCTGGTGGGAAACCGCCCGCTGGCTGGACAGTTATTTACTGGATGCCCTGTATGGCTCAGACACCCATAGCGTGTTGAATCTGGCCGGTATTCAGAATACTTCAGATGATTTGATCATGGGGCTGGTGATGGGAACCTTGTTTATTGTCCTGCCAATGGTCTGGCTGGGCGCACTGGCGTGGGCAGGGGTTCGGATGGGGGATGTCGCCGGCATGATGAGCCAGGGCGTGGGGCAGGTCAGGCAATCAGCCGGCCTGTTCGGACAAATGGTGATGCAGAAGGTATTATCCCGAGGAAAGTAGTCAAATTAGGTGCTTAAGACTTAAGGGATAGAACGTTATCCCCTAAGTTGAGTTTGAATTTGATATTTTCCTTTTTTTAATCTATTGACCGTTGTTTCGATAATTAAAATAAGTCATATTGTTGCGTTAATGTTTTAATTCATGTTCTTCTCAGTTTAGGTCTTGTTTTTACATCAGTAACACAATGCTTGTGAGATATATCACAAAAAAGTAAATTATTGAATGCCATTTCAGTCAGTATCTATTATATATAAATAGCTATATTTTCATGTTTATATCGATACCCTTTTCAGGGTAATAGACGGTATTTAATCATTATAGAAGCCTCAGGGGTCGCAACCGTTGAGGCTTCGCTACTTATTCTCATGGCAATAAAGAGTGCGTAAAAACAGTGAGTAAAAATTTTCATCTGGTTCGATGTCTTATTTAAATAATCCTGTAAAATTGCGGTTCATGTATACACCCTGTGTATTTCGTGGAATATGAACTTTCATGATTTTTAATTTTTCGCAATGAGGAAAATCGATTTGGCTGACTTAACTTAAATGTTAAGGTTAGTTTTTTCGTTATTGAATTAATAATGAACAGAGTTAAATTAGAACGCATTGAATGTGCTACAAAATGGATGAAAAGAAGTGATGAACGATACCAATGAAAAGGGTAAGAACAGGAAGAATAAAAAACCCGCTGACTATTTTATCCCTTATAAAACGACATATGATTTACGCTTAAGTAAAAAGGAGCCTAATTTAATCAACATACTGATACAGATTCAAGGCTATGAATATGGCTTTTTTACCGTGTTAGGTGTCCGCCCTCTGTCTCAACGGAGTGACGGAAAAAGTAATGCCATTTATGTCGTCAGGTGTCGGTGTGGTAAATATGCTGTCAGGACATTAAAAGCCATTAAAAATCCGAATAATGTTAATGATATGTGTGTGCATTGCCAGCATCTATTTAGTCAAAGGCGTAAAGCAATTTTTCGTACGACAGGAAATGAGGTGGATTTGTCAGAGTTAACCGGAATTAAATGTAAAACTCCTTTGGAAATTAAAGAATAAGAAAATGGTGTTGCACTTAGGAATAAAATTATTGGGATACACTTTACTCTCTATACGCAAGAATAGTTTATGCCCATGGTAATAGATCATTGGAAATGGAATAATATTTTTTAGAGAAGGGATTCACAAGGGCAGTGGAGTAACTATTAAATTTGACAAGAGACGATTAATTTTTCCTCCCTCTATAACTGAAACAACTTACGATACTATCATGTTTAGAGAGAGTATCAAAAGTGAGGTGGCAGTTTATATTTCTTCAGAATCTGAGTTTATGTGGTTAAAAGCCACATAAACTCAGTTCTAAATCGATACTAGGTTAATATTAGTACTATGCATCAACTATTTTTTAATACTAATGGATTAAAAGCGACCATTTTTTCATCCTTGGTCATTCCACATGGGTAAAGGCCTTCTTTATATATCTCAAATATTTTTCCAATATTGATTCTTTTTTCTCACCTAATACATACCGTTGAATAGATAACATGTTTAATTGAGAATATACATCATCTAAAACTTCAAAATAAAAATCTTCATAGTCAGAATTCTCTTTTTTTATTTTTTTCTTTCGATAGATTAGTGAAATTTTATCATAGTGAGCAGAAAACTCTGGTCATGTATTCAATCCGTTGCTCTGCTTTAAAGATAGTATTCTCTTTCAATAAAAGTCCCGATAACTTTGTCATGCATCTCAGGGGATTTTGAATAGCCGAGTGTTTTACGATTCAATCGTTTAATTCTGTTGCGAAGTGTAAGATTTTCACGCTCGATACGTTGCGTGAAACTTTTCCCGACGAGGTGTGTATTTTCAG